>DIYG01000190.1 GCA_002428935.1 Halieaceae bacterium UBA6060 | reverse complement strand
GCCGCCCATGCTGGCGGCGTTAAGTGCCCACTTGAGCGTCATAGCGTTTTAACGCTATAGTGCCTCAATTAAACAATGGTTAAAGCGTATGAGTACTCTTTCCAAGCGTTCGACTATCTATTTTGAACCAGACGTACATCAAGCATTAAAAGTGCGAGCGGCATCCTCTCATCTTTCAGTCTCTGAATTGGTCGATGAGGCAGTTCGCCTTCTGATGCGTGAAGACCAAGAGGACTTGGCTGCATTCAAAGAACGGGAGTCGGAAAAAGAAATTTCTTATGAAGCCATGCTTGCCGACTTAAAGAAGCATGGAAAAATATAGGGTCACTTTCAAAAAGTCTGTTGCAAAAGATTTAAGAAATATTCCCAACAAAGACGTAAAGCGCATCCTCCAAAAAATTGATTCGCTTGCTGTTAACCCAAGAGGCGAGGGTTGTACCAAGTTGTCTGCGCACGAGCGCTACAGGGTGCGCCAGGGAGTTTATCGAATTGTGTATGAAATCCGCGATGCCGAGCTCGTTGTGCAAGTGGTTCGGGTCGGGCACCGATCTGCCGTCTATAAGAGCACTTAACAAGGCCATTTTGCGGACAACTTACAGTTGCCGCAACTCGCGGCGATATATGCCCGGTGGAACTATGCGTTTTGCGTAAGGCTGTTAACCTAATTGACGTTTCAGCAGTGATTTTTCTCTGCCTACTTGGTTCTTGCCTAATTCTATTGGTATGGCTCGCAGGCATGCCCGCAATAGGTCCATTTGCCGATCTTTGGCGCCATTTTGGTGTGGTAAATCTGTTTTTCATGAGTGTTCTGTGTTTTCTGATAGCGGCAGCAATCTTGCGGCGTATGTTCGTACTCGGTTGTTCTTATCGGAGAGGATTGCTCGTTATTCTGTTTTTTACTTGCTTGCCAACTTTGTTTTTCGCAACTGTTCTGTTGGGGAAAGCTATCCACTCGTATGCGTGAGCATATAACAAGGCAAGGCTGTGAAGGCGCTCCGCGCCGGGACGGCACAACGGCTGCGCGGTTCCGCCGCCCCAACTCGCGGCGTTATATGCCCGTAATCGCGAAATCCAGAGCACTAATTATTTCCTCTCGTAGATGGCTTAACGATCCGATGGGCTTCTTGAGAACCTTTGTTGGGATGGATGCAATTTGCGGTATGAGAATCAGTAGTTCTTGCTTTTCATACTCAACTGTCGGAGTAAGCTTCTTAAGCTGCTCGTTTTTGAAGTCCTTCTTGAGTCCCAGTGGTACTACAATTCGTGTAGCGATATCGGAGATGGCGTCGCTTTGAATGTCCAAAATGTAAGGATATGCCTCGCGCGTATGTTTACTTGGATTGGCATATACGTCGAACTGCCGCATCAAAACTCTCGATACTCTGTGCCGAAGCAACCATTCTCCTCCACAAAATCGTTGTATGCCCTGATTGCTTTACGGTTCTCGTTACTCCAATTTTCAGCGCTTGCTTGGGCAAGTTTAGCTTGTAGCGCTTGCTCCAATGTCGCTGAGAGGTTGATGTGCAGCGCCCTCGATTTTTTTAGTAAATCGCTGTTTACACTAAGATTTGTGGCTTTCTTGGGTGCATCCACGTCAAACAAAGTTTCCATAAAAATCTCTCCGGCGAAAGCGTCTAATGTTATGCGCATTGTTATGCGCACTATAAGACATAAAGTAAGTCGAAGCACGCAGACGCAGCAAAGCTGCGTCGGTGTTTGAGGCGCTATGTAGCTTGATCGGCGTTGCGTAACGCGCCGCACTGTTTTTATGATTAAGTTCTTCAAGCAGAAAAGACTCAAGCGTTACTACAAGTCTGGGAGCAAGCAAGGTATCCAAGCTAAGCATGCTTCACGAATCCGCATGCCGTTGGCGGCTCTCGATTCGGCTCTTTCGATTGGCGATATGGATATCCCTGGATATCGATTAGGCCAACTGAAAGGAAAGCGAAAGGGTATTTGGTCGATCTTCGTTCGCGGCGACTGGCGAGTTTATCCTTGCTACTTGTATGGAGCCCTTTGGCTTGAGTTGTCGCTAACTTGCGGAGCGTTTAGATGTTGCGGCATCCACGAATCGGGTGCTAAAGAAGCAGAGCAGCGTAAGTCCAGAAATGGCGCTAAGGTTTTCCAAAGCTCTGGGGCGTAGCGCCGAGAGCTGGCTACATATGTAGGATGCCTACGACCTTTATCAGGCAAAAAAACGTTTGGCGCTTGGTCGCGTGCAACGCATCGACTTGAATGCCGCCCAAGCTGGCGGCGCCATTTACCTGGCCCGAAGGAGTCATGATCATTAACGACAAAATCAACTACGTAGAGTTTCCCGCTCGAGATATCGAGGCCACTAAGTCCTTCTTTGAGGCTGTCTTTGGATGGAGCTTTGAGGACTACGGACCTGATTACACGGCATTCTCAAATCAAGGAATTGACGGCGGGTTCTTCCATGCTGACAAAGCGTCGAATACCGAATCCGGTGGGGCACTTGTTATTCTGTTCTCCGATTCACTCGAGGAGGTTCAGGAGCGGGTTACGAAGGCTGGTGGCGTCATTCTGAAACCGATATTTTCGTTCCCGGGAGGTCGCCGGTTTCACTTTAGCGAGCCAAGTGGGAATGAATTGGCAGTCTGGAGCGATGTCGGCACATAATAAGCGTGTGCTGTTCGCTCCCATAGATCGCCGGACTCCCTACCGTCCGTCGCGCGACGGTCCTGTCACCTCTGCTAAGGGGATGATGTTTCCGTTCTTTGTCTAACCCAGATGCTCAATCCCGAAAGTAACTACGAAGTCACTTTTACTACTTGGGCCCGGAATACAAGCCGACGCTTATGTTTAGCTTTTGGACTTCCTTAGTGATTTCATGTTGGTAAAGGCCTACAACTTCAAGCGATGGGCAGATGATCGTACTCTTAATGCGGTCGGTCGTATCGACAGTGATGCTTTCGCAGACTCTCTCGCATTTGCTTGCCAGCAACTCAACCACATAGTCATTGTCGAAGAACTCTTTAAGAGTCGACTCATAGGCGATAGCCCGCCTCATGGCAGCACAAATACTGATCCGGTTCCGCCACTAGACGATTTGGCGCGCAGGCTTCGAAGCTCTAACGATTGGTATTTAGCTTACGTTGCTACGCTGGAAGATGGTGACGGCGAGCAATCGGTCTCCTTCGTATTCGCTGACGGTAGGCGTGGTGCTATGACCATAGAAGAAATTCTATTTCACATCCTTACTCATGGTTCATATCATCGGGGCTCTATAGCGCACGCTCTGGACCTAGCCGGCGTTGCTCATCCAGCGGATGGCTATGGGATCTATATTCATGAAAAGGAACCTCTGCGCCGAGGAGCCCAATAGGGCGAGGCAGACGCCTTGCTATGGCGCTCAGCTAAGGGTTAGATCTCATGGCCAGTTCCGCAATTAGTGGTGGGAGCGATGACGACCACGACCTTGTATGCCCTTGCTGCCGACGCCATTCTCCTCCTGCACGTTCTATTTGTGCTGTTTGTGGTCCTTGGGCTTCTGTTTGTGTTTCTGGGAGGTCTCTTGTCCTGGGATTGGGCAAGAAACCCCTGGTTTCGCCTTCTTCACTTGCTGGCCATTGGCGTGGTGGTTCTGCAATCGTGGTTCGGTGTGATCTGCCCGTTAACCGTTTGGGAGATGAAGCTTCGTTCATATGCGGGGGAGGCAGTTTACCCGGGCGCCTTTATCGCTCATTGGCTGGAACGATTGCTCTATTACGAAGCCCCGGTCTGGGTGTTTGCGGTTTACTACAGCTTATTCGGTGGTTTGGTGCTCTTGGCCTGGTTATTGGTTCGACCTCACGGATTTCGCAGAGGCAGGTAACTAGTGTCATTTCCCCCGGTCCGTTGACGTCTACTCAATGCTTCTTCGCGCGTGCCCGTCTGAGCCCATGAAACACGTATTTTGGTTGATTCAAGGAGAGCTCTGCGGGCGGTCCGGTCCTAACTACGACCCATGGTCTCTTAAAGTTATCGCTGCTAATGGCATCGGTGCCATTCTTTCGGTGAACGAAGGGGAGTCGGTCTACGCCGACGAGATCGCAGCAGCGGGGCTTGAGCATGCTTGCATCCCATTTAGCGCGAACGCACCGCCCATGCTGGGAGATCTCGAGCTGTGTCTACAGCAGTTGCCCAGGGCCTATGCCTATGTGTCTGCTCAGATTGATCGTGGGAAAACGACTCTCGTGCACTGTCGTCAGGGTAGAGATAGGACTGGTCTCTTTATGGCCTACTTCCTCCACAAACGCCACGCGCTGAATGCCTCAGAGGCCATCGCAAGAGTGAAGCTCGTCCGTCCCGCCGCGCTGTCCGCACCAGGTTGGGAAGATTTCGCCGAAGAGTTACTGGATCGATGCTAGCCTTTTCACAAACTCCTTGACTCGGGGTATAGCGGAAGCAAGATTGCCTGCTAGCTTGCCATGATGAGTGTTTAGCCATGTATCGAGGTTCTTGCCTTTGTCGTGCAGTGACGTACGAAGCGTCTGAGCTTCTGACGCCATACGTATACTGTCATTGCCAGAGCTGTCGAAAATCGAGCGGTTCGGCATTCGCTGCTAATGTCGCTGCGCCCATAGAAGGCTTCAAAATTCTCCAGGGAGAGGAGCTCCTCTCGGTCTTCGAATCCTCACCAGGTAAAGATCGTTACTTCTGCAAAACCTGTGGCTCGCCACTGTTTACCAAGGTTGGCGAAAATCCCTCGGTAGTTCGCATACGTCTTGGCTCTTTGGATTCCAGCTTTTCAGAAAAGAGGGCCGCCCATATTTTCGCGGAAGAAAAATGCCATTGGTACGAGATGGCAGATTCCGCGCCACAGTTCCCAGCGTGGCCGGACCCTAAGGTCTTAAGAATTCCAGGGTCCAGGCAAGATGATACGAGACAAGTCGAGGCTGAGTAGGGGATGGCGCCGCGATGTGTTTTCGGCGCTACCTTCCTTTCGAAGCTGGCTATTTCCATTTCCTTTATCTGTGATTAAAGGGCGTATTACACATCTTTGGATTCCGCCGGATTTGCAACGTAAGAAATAGCGCAAGAATGACGGGGACGAGAATTCTTTGCATACGTTTTCCAGGCTGTGAGGGGCGTTCGGCGTTACGCCACAATTTTCTCATCCGGGTGTACAGTGGTGTTACAGGATACTGTGCGAGTGACGTAGTGGTTCGAGATTTGCGATGAGCATATGTGAAGTCTTAGGTGTGGAGTTGCCGATAATCCAAGCGCCGATGGCGGGAGTGCAAGGGCATGCGCTCGCCGTTGCGGTGTCGAATGCTGGTGGTCTCGGATCACTGCCGTGCGCCATGCTCAGTCCGGAGAGCTTGCGCGGGGAGTTGCGTGCTATTCAAAGCCGGACCACGAAGCCTTACAACCTCAATTTTTTCTGCCACAAGCAACCCGAGTATGACGCTGACGCCGAGAAGCGGTGGCGGAAAACGCTCTCCCCGTATTATCGGGAATATGACGTCGATGAAGGGGACATTCCAACGGGTTCGGCACGGCTTCCGTTCAGCGCTGCCTTGGCTGATGTGTTAGCGGAATTCCAGCCGCCCGTGGTGAGCTTTCATTTTGGTTTGCCTTCTCCTGAATTGCTGGAGCGACTGCGCGGTTGGGGGGCAAAGATTCTGTCTACCGCGACGACTGTTGATGAAGCCATTTATTTGGAAGCTCACGGCGTGGACGCCATCATCGCCCAGGGGCTGGAGGCGGGAGGCCATCGAGGCTTCTTCCTCTCGACGGAGCTTACAACGCAAGCCTCCACCGAGGTTGTTCTCCGGCAAATCCTCAGTGCGGTAAACCTACCGGTGATCGCCGCTGGCGGAATCGCTGATGCTGCGGGTGTGAAGGCCGCGCTTTCCCAGGGAGCCGCGGGTGTACAAATTGGCACTGCTTATCTGTTGTGCGATGAGGCCACAACGACCCCAGTACATCGGGCCGCTTTGACCCAAGCCAGGCCTCACCGCACTGAACTTACCAATCTATTTAGCGGTGGTGTTGCGCGAGGTATCCCGAATCGTTTGATCAGCGAAGTTGGACCACTTAGCGACGCGGCTCCGTCTTTCCCTTTGGCGTCGGCGGCGCTAGCACCCCTACGAGCAAAAACTGAGGCCGCAGGGAGTGGAGATTTCTCTCCCCTGTGGGCGGGGCAGAACATTAGCGGGTGTAAAGCAGTATCTGCTGAGAGACTCACTCGGTCGTTAGCGGGGTTGAGCAGCGATGCCCTTTGATGCGTATGTAAGTACCCCATGGAATAGCCCCATGGGCCACTGGTGCTTATGGGCTGGCGGTGCTTTGACTGGACGTCCTTGGACCTCCGATGACTTTGCCCACCTGAGGTCCCGCAGCTTGCGATACGGTAAAGTGCGACGATGCGTTAGAGTTTTAGTCGATAGAGAAGGAGCGAACTAAGGCGTGAGTGCAACACAGCATTTCAAGCTAACGATCTACAGCTTTGTCACCTGGTTGTCCTTCTACCTGATTGGCTTACCGGAGTATTACCAGCAGTGGCCTCTTTGGGCGAAGCTGGTAATTCTTCCTGGCGTGACCGCGCTTTACTTTCCGGTAACGAGATACACCTTGCGTCGATTTTGGGACGACGGCGAGCACGAGAAGAACGCCCTATGGTTGGCGCTGTATCTGACGCTACCTCTGTTTATCTACGACTACCTGCTTTTGGCGGTCTACAAAGGCCTGGGAATTGGTTTTGTCGTGCCTTATTGGTATCTCACATTTTTTTACTTTTCGTTCTGGATTCAATTTCCTTACATTGCTCGGCAAATGCGAAGATGTTCGCAGGCGGCGTAAGAGCGCGGTTCGCCGAGGCAGTCAATGCTGGAGCGAAGTGGTGGTTGCCCAAGAGGCCCTGCCGCGGATCGTATAGATCTAAACCTGAACTAATGCAGAGATACGTCATGCGTCACCAACTTCTGATTTTTCTTCTCTCATGCTTTTTCCTGACAAGCTGTACCAGCGAGTCTCTTGCTCCTCGACAAGCTGTGACCCAGTCTTTCGACGGTGAACGCATTGCTTACGAGGTTTCAGGTAGTGGCGAAACAACACTGGTCTTCGTTCACGGCTCGAGTTGTGATGGGCGATACTGGCGAAACCAGCTTGATGCGTTCGCAAAGGACTATCAGGTGGTGAACGTTGATCTCGCGGGCCACGGACATTCCTCGCAGGGCAGGTCGGTGTACACGATGGAGGCCTTTGCCAAAGACCTACAAGCCGTTGTCGAAGCTGAAGGCGTCCACAAGGCGGTGCTTATTGGTCATTCCATGGGAGGTGCTGTGATCGCAGAGGCGGCTCGATTGATGCCAGACACGGTGGTTGGGCTTGTGGGGGTCGATACCTTGCAAAACGTTGCCGAGCGCATTCCTCAAAGCGTCATCGATGAAATGGCGGAGCCCTTTGAGACGGACTTTGTCGCGGCGACGAAGGCCTTTGTTGCGCCGATGCTTCCCGAGGGCACCGATCAGCAGTTGGTTCACTGGGTGCTGGAAGACATGTCGTCGGCACCCAAGGCGGTCGCCATCAGCGCGTTTCGCAACTATCTCGGCCGCTATGTCAGCGGGGAGGCTGCAGCCGTGTTCAGCGAGGTCCATGTGCCGGTGGTTACTATTAACGCTCGACAGTGGCCTTCAAATCCGCAAGCGAATGAAAAACACATCAGTGACTATCGCCTGCTTTATATCGACGACAGTGGGCATTTCCCGATGCTGGAGGTGCCTGAAGCATTTAATGGGCTCCTCCGTGAGGTGCTCGAGCCGATGGCTTTGAACTCTGGTACCGATGCCTAAGTCCTAACAGGAGTATTCCGACGCGCTGAGCACAGAAACGAGAAGGGGGCTGTGCTCGATCGCGACCCCTCGCGTCGCCCTCCACCCAACGCGCCTACTTTCCAGGTATCCCCAGGCCTACCCTCAGCTGGGTCTCTCAGCCACTTTATTGATGCGTATCAGGACTTTTCCTCTATTTGACGATTAGTCTATAGCGCTTGTGGTGTTGACCGGAGGTTTCCATGGGGCAGGCCAGAGAAGTTGTGGTAGAGGCGCTACGCGACTTGCTGGGGAAGAAGGGGGTGCGCATCCAGGAGGACGATTTCCTCCCCGATGTGATCGTTAAGCCCGAATCCACGGAACAGGTATCCAAGGTGTTGCGCATCTGCAACGACGCCGGGCAGGCGGTCGTGCCCATCGGCGGGAGAACCGGTCTCGTTAACGGATTGTGGCAGACCGATGGTGAAATCGGCCTGTCTTTGGAGCGTATGAATGCGGTCGAAGAGATCGACAGCGTGAACCGCACCATGACCGTCCAGGCCGGATGTATTTTGCAGGTCGCTTTGGAGGCGGCCGAGGACGAGAACCTGCTCTTGCCCCTGGATCTGGGTGCCCGAGGCAGCGCTACGGTGGGCGGCAATGTGGCGACGAACGCTGGTGGAAACATGGTCATCCGCTACGGCATGGTTCGAGACATGATCCTGGGGCTGGAGGTGGTGCTGGCCGACGGCACGGTGTTGTCCAACCTCAACAAGACGCTGAAGAACAATACGGGTTACGACCTAAAGCAGTTGTTTATTGGCGCCGAGGGGACGCTCGGGGTGGTGACGCGAGTTGTGTTTCGTCTTCGCCCCTTGCCCGTGAGTCAGAATACCGCGCTTCTCGCCGTCGACGGATTTTCAGCACTGGAGCAATTGCTGCGCTGGATGGACACCCATACGGCGGGCACCTTATCGGCCTTTGAGGTGATGTGGCCGGAGTTTTATAGCTATGTCACCCGAGATGGCAGTAACCACCGGCCGCCGCTACCAGCGGGCGATAGTTTTTACGTGCTCGTGGAAACGCGAGGGTCCGATCCTGTAGCGGATGCCGAGCGTTTTGAAGGGGTTCTCGGGGAAGCCATGGAGGCTGGTTTGGTGGCCGACGCGGTACTCACGCGCTCACAAGCCGAGCGCAATGCCCTGTGGGAAATCCGTGACGACGTTCTGGATTTCTTCAACCTGGGTCCTTTCATACCTTTCGATATCAGCGTGACGCTGGATCGCCTGGAAAGCTTTGTGGCTATGGTCCGCAGTCGCGCCGAGGCTATCGACGAACCTATTTGTATCCTGTTTGGGCATCTCGGAGATTGCAATCTCCACGTGTTGCTCGGTAGCCGTCGCTCGGAAGCTTTTGATCCTGCCCAGATCGAAGAGATCGTGTATGGCGCCGTGGAGCACTTCGGAGGTTCCGTATCGGCGGAGCACGGCGTGGGATTGGCGAAGCGATCGCAACTACACCGCAGCCGCAGTGAAGCCGAGCTGCGAGTGATGATGTCTATGAAGCACTGGCTCGATCCCAAGAACATCCTGAACCCCAACAAGATCTTCGCGGCGACGGAAATCGCCGCGCAGTAAGCCCAGGGCGAAAGCCCACCGTCTAGGAGGTACCGTTTTGAACGGAGCAGAAAGTCTTCTTAATACCCTCAGTAACGCCGGCGTTGAGATGTGTTTTACCAACCCTGGCACCTCAGAGATGCACTTTGTGGCAGCTCTAGATGAAGTGGAGGGCATGCGGTGCGTGCTGTGCCTGTTTGAAGGTGTCATTAGCGGTGCGGCGGATGGCTACGCCCGGATGGCTCGCAAGCCGGCGTCTACATTGCTCCACCTGGGGCCGGGCCTGGGGAATGCCCTGGCCAACGTACACAACGCCAAGAAAGGCTGCGTGCCCATGGTGAACATCGTCGGTGATCACGCGACCTATCATCTGGAGTATGACGCGCCCCTAACCTCCGACATCGAAGGCATCGCCGGGCCGGTCTCCCATTGGGTGTATACCTCGCAGAAACCCGAGGACATCGCCCGGGACGGGGCGGAAGCCGTCAAGCAGGCGGGTCGAAACAAGATCGCTACGCTGATGCTGCCGGCGGATGTGTCCTGGGGAGACAATCCCAACGGTGCGGCCGCCAGCCATCCTGTCGCTGCGCTTTCTCAGGTCCCCTCGCCCATGGTGGAGGAGGCGGCGAAGCGCCTGCGAGCCGCTGCAAAGCCCGTGATCATGATTGGCGGGGGCGCAGAACTTACGGTCGAGCGAGGCTTGTTGGCCAGTCGTATCGCCAAAGCCTGCGGTGCGCAACTGTATACGGATGTGTTTCCCTCGCGAGTTGCTCGCGGGGCGGGAACCGCGGTGATGGAGCGATTGCCATACCTGGCCGAGATGGCCGTGGATAGTCTTAAAGACGTGGACGAACTGGTGCTCATCGGGGCGAAGGCACCCGTGTCGTTCTTCGCCTATCCCAACGTGCCCAGTGCGATTGCTCCAGCTACTTGCCGAACGCTGCCGCTGGCGACCGTCGACGATGACGTTGATCAGTTACTGGCAGCGCTGTCCGAGTCCGTCGGTGTCGACGGCGTCGATCCAGAGGTTCATTCCTTGCAGATTAGCGACCGCCCCACGGGGAACCTGGACGCGGGTACGGCGGCCATGACCATTGCTCACTATCTGCCCGAGGGGGCGGTGATCGTCGATGAGGCGATTACCTCTGGGTTGGCTGTGGCGCCCCTTACGGCGACGGCACGGTCCCATGATTGGCTGAATCAAACGGGGGGCAGTATTGGCTGGGGCTTGCCTGCGGCCGTGGGTGCGGCGCTGGCCTGCCCAGATCGCAAAGTTGTGGCTCTAGAGGGCGATGGTAGCGCCATGTACACGATACAGGCCCTGTGGACCATGGCGCGAGAAGACCTGGATGTCACCGTCGTGATCTTCAACAACCAAAAGTACAGCATCCTGGAGATTGAGTTTGCTCGCACGGGAGCGAGGGGTGGTGTCCCAGGTCCGAATGCGGCCAGTACTCTGGACATCGGGTCGCCGAACATGGACTTCGTGGCCATGGCTCGAGGTATGGGGGTGGAAGCTAGCCGGGCGACGACCGCCGAGGAGTTCAACGCTCAGTTCGAGGCCGCCATGGCCGGCCGTGGGCCGCATTTGATCGATGCGCTGGTGCCATCCCTGTCTGGTTAGGGCCCGGAATCTGGTGGGGGCGGTACCCTATGGCGGTCATCGTTTGGTCGTAAAGCGTAGTGACTCCTTACTGCTGAGCTCTCATTCAGTAGTGAGTTACTGACTACGCTAGCTCATTTATTCGGGTTTGAAGGTGCATGCAGTCGCATTTTACGGGCGGTTAGATTGGCGCTCCGATAGTCATTGGAAAATGCGATCAATTTAGAAGCAATAAACAATTATACAAATGAGGTAAGGGCGTAGATAGTGTCTCCCATGTGCAACGGCAAGTTGCGCTGAACCCAATTCACCGACCGAGAACGCACGGGAGAGACAATACGATGTCCAACAGTAAATGCCCTGTGATGCATGGCGGCGTCACGGAGAACAGCACGTCGAACGTAGATTGGTGGCCCAAGGCCCTAAACCTCGACATCCTTCATCAGCACGATACGAAGACCAACCCACTGGGCACTGATTTCAACTATCGCGAGGCTGTGCGAGGCCTCGACGTGGACGCCCTAAAAGAGGACCTGAAAGCCCTGATGACGGACAGTCAGGCCTGGTGGCCGGCGGACTGGGGTCATTACGGTGGTCTTATGATTCGCTTGTCCTGGCACGCAGCGGGCACCTACCGTATCGCCGATGGTCGTGGCGGTGCGGGCACGGGTAACCAGCGCTTTGCGCCGCTCAACTCCTGGCCCGACAACGCGAACCTGGATAAGGCGCGACGTCTGCTGTGGCCCATCAAGAAAAAGTATGGCAACAAGCTGAGCTGGGCGGATCTCATCGCCTATGCCGGCACCATGGCCTACGAGTCCATGGGGCTGAAAACCTATGGTTTCGCTTTCGGTCGTGAAGACATTTGGCACCCGGAAAAGGATATCTACTGGGGTGCCGAGAAAGAGTGGCTTGAGCCCAGCGGTGGTGAAAACAGCCGGTACGCGGGTCAGCGTGATCTCGCTAACCCCCTTGCGGCGGTAATGATGGGGCTTATCTACGTCAATCCCCAGGGCGTGGATGGTCAGCCCGATCCGGTGAAGACCGCCCACGACGTGCGTGAGACCTTCGCCCGGATGGCGATGAACGATGAAGAGACCGTAGCGCTCACAGCCGGTGGCCATACGGTTGGTAAAGCCCATGGCAATGGTGATGCGGATATTCTAGGGCCCGAGCCAGAAGGTGGCCCGTTGGAAGATCAGGGTTTCGGCTGGCTCAACAAGGTCAAGAATGGCACCGGTCACGATGCGGTGACCAGCGGTTTGGAGGGTGCTTGGACGGCTAATCCCATCGAGTGGGACAACGGTTACTTCGAGTTGCTCCTTAACTACGATTGGGAGCTGAAGAAAAGCCCCGCAGGAGCCTGGCAGTGGGAGCCCGTGGGCGCTCGAGATGAGCATAAAACCCCCGATACGGACGATCCCTCGATTCTCCACAATCCGATCATGACCGATGCAGATATGGCCATGAAGATGGATCCGGCCTATCGCAAGATTTCCGAGAATTTCTACAAGAACCCGGAGTACTTTTCCAAGGTGTTCGCCCGCGCCTGGTTCAAGCTCACGCACCGGGATATGGGGCCAAAGTCGCGTTACATCGGTCCCGATGCGCCACAGGATGACCTCATTTGGCAGGATCCAATTCCCGCCGGGAGCAGGGGTTATGACGTGGCGGCGGTGAAAGCGGCCATTGCCGATAGCGGCCTGAGTATTAGTGAACTGGTGTCTACGGCCTGGGACAGTGCTCGTACCTTCCGCGGTTCGGACAATCGCGGTGGTGCCAACGGTGCTCGTATTCGTCTGGCTCCGCAAAATGCCTGGGTCGGCAACGAACCCCAGCGTCTGCGCAAGGTCCTCGATGTGCTAGAGCCCATTGCAGTCCAGAGCGGCGCTAGCGTGGCCGACGTGATTGTCCTCGGCGGGAGCGTGGGTATTGAGCAGGCAGCCAGGGCCGCGGGCTTTGCCGTGGAGGTGCCGTTCGAGGCAGGCCGAGGTGATGCCAGCGCGGAGATGACGGACGAGCAGAGCTTCGCAGTGCTTGAGCCCCTCCACGATGGGTTCCGTAATTGGCTGAAGGACGACTATGTGGTCAGCGCCGAGGAGATGCTGCTGGATCGCGCTCAGCTCATGAACCTGACGGCCCATGAAATGACGGTCCTTGTCGGTGGTATGCGGGTCCTTGGCACGAATCATAGCGGCACCGGCCACGGTGTGTTCACCGATCGTGTGGGCGAGCTGACGACCGATTTCTTCGTCAACCTCACGGACATGGACTATCGCTGGAAGCCTGCGGGCGAGAATCTCTACGAGATTCGCGATCGCGCCAGCGATGAGCTGAAGTGGACGGCGACACGGGTTGATCTGGTCTTTGGTTCTAACTCGATTCTTCGTGCCTATGCCGAGGTCTATGCCCAGGACGACAACAAAGAGAAGTTCGTGAATGATTTTGTTGCTGTTTGGAGCAAAGTCATGAACTCTGATCGCTTTGACTTGTCCTAGGCAGTGATCTGAATACCCGCGCCGCTCCCAACGAGTGGCGCGGGCCTTCTAACCAGTGGTTCGGCTATCGATTGTTTCGATTAGCTTGTTGGAGTTCGACGCGGTGTCTCGTCTCTGTACTGGCTACAAATCCTCGGGCAGCTGTGCAACACACTGCCCGTATCTTGTCGCCGACCGCGATACCGCTACCGTAGTCCTGGTCTGCTTCCTTGGGGTTGGCGGGACCGGATAGTCCAACGCTCCATTGCACCGTGTGTGGCCTGGTTGGCACTAACAACGTTGCCGCAGTTTCTACCTTTCTTGTTCCTCATCGAAGGCACGATTTGCCGTCTGAATTTCGTCCGCGTGAGAAGCGGCCCACTTGGCAAGGCCGACGGCGGTTTTCTCAAACTCATGGCCCAACTCGGTGAGTCTATAAGAAACGCTCGGAGGTCGCGTAGGAGTTACCTGCCGCGAAACAAATCCATCGCGCTCTAGATTTCTCAGAGTTTGGGTCAGCATTTTTTGAGATATGTTGCCTATAAAGCGTCGTAGCTCGTTGAAGCGAAACTCGCGCTCTGAAAGACAGACTACAACCAAAATAGACCACTTATCTCCGACCCGAGAAAGGATCTCTGCTGCGGCCTTGCAAGTACCGGTTTCATCGTGGATTGGTGGTAACAATTAGGTGCCTTCTTGCGCGAGGAGTAAAGTTTACAAACAATAGTTACCAATAGATACCTACTTACTATTGGAGGCTATATGAATGTTAGCGAAGAATCTACCCGGACTTACCCTTTGGAGGGTTTGTCGTGAGCAAGAGCGCGAGCTACAGCGGAGTGCAAAAAACCTTACATTGGACTATGGCGCTGCTGATTACCTTAATGTTGTTTGCGGGACAGTTTATCGATGACCCTGGAAAGCTCTTGGCGGAACAGCTTGCGTCTCGTGGGCAACACGGTTCCGGTGGTGTGATCGTAGGTCTGTTGCTGATCTGGAGGTTAGTAGCACGCCTGGTTCGCGGAGGTCCGGATAAAGACCCGAATTTGCCTCGTTGGCAGCAGGTGGCTGTCGCCGTGAGCCACATGGGTATGTATCTGCTAATCGGTTTACTGGTGGTAACGGGTTTGGTCAGTGCGTGCTATGCGACCCATCCCTTCGAACTACCTCTATTGGGAGGCTTGGATATCGCCTTGGCAATGAACTCCAGTGAGGTCCAGTTTTTACGAATGAGAGACTGGCACGAACTAGTGACTCAAATAGCTATGGGTTTTGTTGCGGTGCACGTAATAGCGGCGCTCTACCATGGTCTATGGCTTCGCGACGGTGTCATGCGTCGAATGCTACCCGGGAGATAAACTCCGAAGTCACGTATGCTGCTTCTGTTCATGGAATCGTTAGACCGCGAGGCCCCGCTTTTGGTCCAGGGGCAAAACACCCATATGCGCTATCGAGAAATCCTTTTGGCTCTGGTCCTGAGTTTCCTAGGCCTTAGTGCCTGCGCCCGGGAGTGCAGCGAGCCGCCAAGCTCCGAGAGCGCTGCGGATTTGGACCGTTTACGGGATCTCCACGACTATGTGTTTGTTGCTCGGGTGGAGCGGGTGACACGTCGCGGCGTGCTCGCTGACGATACGGTGCCGGAAACGGCGGAACTCTTTGTTTATGCACCAGCGCTCAAGGGTGATGTGCCCGAGACGATCTCTTTTGATCGACGCGTCCCGTGCTCCGCGGAGTTTACGGAGGGCGCCGTGTATCTGATGTTTCTCAATGATCTGAGTGCGACACCCTTTAGATCTGAAGTCCGGCTTGTGCTCGCCACGGAAGCGGGGCCCGGTGTTGGATGGATTCTCGATTGGATTGGTGGCGCTCCGTGAATGCCGCTAAGGTGACAAGCAAGTGCTAGAGGTGCCTGTGCGTAGAGACTTTGTATCCCGGTTGGCGGTCGCGCCGCTGCAGGCTGCGTTTGCCCCCCTAAGTGTGGCAAGCGCGGCCGCGATGGGCGTTCGGCAACTCCGTGTCAGCCGCCAGCTCGGGGTTTCGCAAACCGCTGTTGAAGTGCTGAACGCGCGTTGTGCGATGCACCTTTTCGACCTGCGCGAAGATGACGCGGCGCTCCGGTTGGCGCACGCGCTTCCCAATGCATCCCCGATCAGTCTCGGAGTCGCCTTGTTTCCCCTGTGGATGACACACCAGGTGGATCGAGAGCACGCGTCTTATCCTCGCAGGGCTCCGCAGGGTGGGGAGCGCCTAACGGATCTCATCACGGCGCGCACCTTCATCCTCGATGAATTGATTGATGACGCGACGGAGTCGGCAGAGCAGTTTGTCTTTCTCGGAGCCGGATTCGATACCCGAGCCTATGGCTCTCTTGCGAGAAAAGAACTGACGATCTTCGAACTCGATCAGACGAAAACCCAAACCCTAAAACGCACAGCCCTGGAACAGGCTCATATCGACTCAGAGCATGTGCGTTACGTTTCCATAGACTTTCGACGCGATCGTATCGGCGACCGACTTGAGCGGGCGGGCTTCGATCCGAGCAAGCAAACCGTGTTCCTCTGGGAGGGGGTAAGCCTTTATCTCGACGAAGAGAGTGTTTCGAAGACCCTAAAGGACTTGAGCCAACTGGCGGCCCCTGGCAGCGTTATCCTGGCCGATTTCTATGCACAGCGATTACTGCGTTTTGGTCGCCATGGGCCCGCGCGAAGACTGCTGGCCCTGACCGGGGAGAGTTTTCAATTTGGACTCCCCATGGTCGATACGCGAAAAGAGCTCGAGGCTTTGCTCGCACCAACGGGGCTGACCGTGGGGAAACTCAGCGAGCTTGGCGCCGATACAAGGCTCGGGAGCTTTGCCGCGGTTGTCGAGATCGTGGCTTAGCGGAGGTCGAGTTCGTGCTCCAGCCAGGCTTTAAGGCATATGGCCATGTGAGTCCAGCCTTCGCAGTTGTCGTGGGATGCCTTTAAGCCTTCCTCATCGGTCAGCCAACCTTGCTCACTGATGGCGAGGAGGGTGGTGCTGTCATCGATAGCCGTTAGTTCGAAGGTTACGCGCACGTCGTAAGCCGTGTCCTTGGTCTTCTCCCAGTCCCGGGAATTCAGGCTTAGTTCGATGGTTTTGTTGGTCACGAGCCGGCTAACTGTGACCGGGAGATCTTTCTCATAGTCGTGCCAACTCCAGTACACGACGGCCCCTTCTTTGAGGTCGCCGGAAACCTCGGACGTGAAGTATCGACATAAGATCTCACCGGTCACGATAGCCTCGTAGACTTCGGAGGCGGGTCGTTTGATTTTGGTTTGTACGGTGTAATTCTTCTGACTCATGCTTTATCCCTCAAGATTGATTAATACGTGATAAAAATATAACGTATATTTTCATGAACGCAAGACGAAAGAAAACTTCTTCGACACTCGTAAAAGACAAAACCCGAGAAGCGACTTCGGTAGCCGAGTCGCAACGGGATGATCAGGTGTTCAAAGCCTTGGCCAGCGCTGATCGCCGGTCAGTGTTGGATCTTCTCAAGGATGAACCACGCACAACGAGCGATATTGCCGCTGTGCTTCAACACCTGGATCGCACAACGGTGATGCAACACCTGCGAGTTTTGGAGCGGGCCGGGCTTGTGGTCTCGCGCAAAGAAGGCCGAACACGCTGGAATTACCTGGACGTCGCTCCGATTCAGGCGATCCACGAGCGATGGATTTCCCGGTACGCGTCGCCATCTGCGGCCCTACTGCTGCGCATAAAAAATGATCTCGCCGATACGGATTCATGATTCGCGCTTCTGGAGCGCCTTCGAGCTAAGCTGCACCATAGTGCTATGGCGACCGCGCTGGACGCTTTCCATTCCGTAACCCCATGGGAGTCGAGTAAGTGAATAAATGCATCACGCCCCTGGCGTTCTCATTGCTTCTGGCCGCGAGTGCTGCCGTTCAGGGCTCGGACCTTAAGACCATGATTGAGCTTTTGCGAGACGGTGAAATTAGCCTGGAAATGCTCAACGCTCTGATACAGCTCGACAAGCCGGGCTATAAGGTGGGTTATGGCCTGTGCGAAGCTGCGGGGGAGCCCCTTTGCGATGTAAATGGCAGTGTTGGCTACGGGTTGTGCAAGGTTTCCGGCGCTCCGCTCTGCAAAGTAAAAGGAACCATTGGCTACGGCTTATGCACTCTGGCGGGAGAGTTCAATTGCAAACCTAACGCGAGCATCGGTCACGGCTTGTGCCGCCTGGCGGGAGAGAAAAACTGTAAGCCGTAGGTACCCGATGACGCCGCGCAGCGCTCCGAGCCTGATGGGTTCCATCTTGGATCTATCCTGCTTCCATCGTTATGATGGGGTCCTTAGCTGAGGGAGCGACTGCCATGCGCTGGGATGATATCGATCTACAGGTCTGTTCTGTTGCACGGGCCCTGTCGGTGGTTGGGGAGCGCTGGACTCTATTAATCCTGCGCGATGCGTTTTTGGGAACGCGCCGTTTTGACCAGTTTCAGGCCAGCCTGGGGATTACTCGCCATCGACTGTCCGAGCGCCTGGGCAAGCTCGTCGATCAAGGTGTGCTTACCCGCGTGCAGTACAGCGAAAAACCACCTCGCCATGAGTATCGCCTCACCCGGAAAGGTTTGGCGCTGTATCCGTTGCTAATGACCCTAAGCCGTTGGGGTGACGAGTGGATGGATAAAGGGGAGGGGCCGCCGGTGGAGTACTTCCATCAGGATTGCGGTCGGAAAATGCAGCCCATCCTCACCTGTAGCGAGTGCGGTGAGCCGCTGCGACCCCAGCGCGTGACCCCGATGGTCGGGCCGGCCCTGGCAAAACACATTGCCGATGTGCGCGAGGGTGAGACATCCCTACCGTCTTTCCCGCTCCTCGCGCGAGAAGTCGGTTGATAGACTACAGTTAATACATCCATCCAGCAGGAGACAATAACGATGGCCCAAGCCGCAAGTGATCTGGTGATGAACCAGGCTGATGACAATATGCTCCCCGACGTCGAAGAAGACGTGGCGGCAGAGCGACTCAAGCGTAAGCAGCGCCTCGCGGCCTCCCTGCGCATCTTTGGCAAGTTTGGTTTCGATGAAGGTGTCGCCGGGCACATTACCGTTCGCGACCCGGAGCATCTGGATCATTTCTGGGTGAACCCCATGGGGCGCTCCTTCAAACAGATGCGCGTGTCGGATCTGCTCAAGGTCGATCATGAGGGCAACGTGGTGGAAGGCGAGGGCCTGCTCAACGGCGCGGCATTCACCATTCACTCCCGCATACATATGCATCATCCGGAGGTGACCGCAGCGGCGCACTCCCATTCCATTTATGGCAAAGCCTGGTCCAGCCTGGGACGTAAGCTTGATCCACTCACCCAGGATGCTTGCGCATTCTATGGTGATCATGCGGTTTTTGAGGACTACACAGGCGTAGTTTTGGACCTGTCGGAAGGCGATCGCATCGCCAACGCCCTCGGTGATAACAAGGCCGTGATCTTGCAAAACCATGGCCTGTTAACCGTGGGCCAGAGCGTGGATGAGGCCTGTTGGTGGTTCGTTACCATGGAGCGGAGTTGCCAGGCGCAGCTTCTTGCCGAAGCGGCCGGTACCCCTCGATCTATTCCCGACGAGATGGCCGAGCACACGGCGGCCCAGGTGGGTTCTACGTTGGCCGGGTGGTTTAGCTTTCAGCCCCTCTATGACGTTATCGTCGCCGAACAGCCTGAACTTCTCGAGTAATCCGCCGCTCCTGGGGCGCTCACCGCGCCCCGGGCTTTCACCTCAGCCTACGCCAGATCGCCGCCCTGATGTGCTGAAAAGCGCCGCGGAAACCCTTGAAATCCTGTGACAAATTCCCATCAGTCGTGCGCTGGTTTTGTCATCTGCTATGAGTAGAATCCGGCCTGTCTCTCAGAAGGCCGCTATCAGGAGCCCTAATGAAAATCACCAAGAAGACTCTCCTCACCACGGCCATTGCCGCCGCCTTGCCGCAACTGGCTCATGCCCAGCTCGAAGAAATCCTGGTTACAGCCACGAAGCGAGAAGCCTCTGCCCAGGATCTACCCTTCTCGATTAACGCGACCACGGCGGAAGATATTCAGCGCAACAATTTCTTCACCCTAGAAGATCTGTCCCGCGATGTGGCGGGTTTGACTATCCAGAACCTGGGGCCGGGTCAAAGCCAGGTAGCTATTCGTGGCGTATCCGCGGGGCAAATTATTCGCGACCAACCGGGCGTAAAAGAGCAGGTGGGGGTGTACCTCGACGAAACGATTATCTCCCTTTCCCTCTTTACCCCAGATCTTGATCTCTATGACCTGCAGCGGGTGGAAACCCTTCGCGGCCCTCAGGGGACGCTGTTTGGGGCCGGTTCCATCGGCGGGACGATTCGCTTTATTTCCATGCAACCGGATTTCGACGAGTACAGCGCTTCTCTGGAAGCCAACATGAACACCATCGACGACGGTAGCGATGGCGGGCACTTAAAGGGCCACGTAAATGTTCCCATCAGCGATACGCTGGCCCTTCGCGCGGTTGCTTATGGTACGGAGTATGGCGGTTGGGTCGATGCTCAGCGAGAGAATGCACCTACTGCCGAGGACGTAAACGAAGGTTCCCGTTACGGTGGCCGCCTGGCACTAACCTGGCAGCCCACGGACAACCTGTCCATTACGCCGCGGGTGGTGTATCAGGAAATCGAAGCAGATGGCTTTAACCGCGAAGAAGACTTCAACCTATTTGCCAACCCCTACACCACGGATCGCGAACCCAACCAACTGGGCGAACGGGAGCAGTATCTGCTTCTGCGTAACGAAAACTTTTCCGACGAGACTCTGATCGCCGATCTGGTGATCAACTGGGATGTGGGTGGCGCCGTTCTGACCTACGCCGGGAGCTACACAGAGCGGGAAATTCTGGTGAGCCGTGATGCCAGCGCCTTGACGGGCTCCGTCTCCGTAGATCTTGGGTATCCCGAGGCGGCCGTGCTCCTGCCGTCGAACTTGCGCGATACCACGGACCTTGAACAGTACACCCACGAGTTTCGCATCGCCTCGAACGGTGATGGCCGCGTGCAATGGGTGGGTGGAGTCTTCTTCTCCGATCTCGAGCGTAACTATTCCCAGCGCCTGCCCACGCCCGGTTACGATGCGGTTACCGATGCGGTTCTTGGTGAGGGAACCTCTGATGCCGTTGCCAATGGCTTTGGTCCGGACTCCCCTTACAACGCGGATCTGCCTTACGACATCGAACAAATCGCCGTCTTCGGTGAGGTCACCTGGAATGCCACGGAGCGTCTGGACCTGACCCTGGGCGGACGCTGGTACGACTTCGACGAAACCCGTCGTTTTACCAGCGGTGGTCTTTTCTCCAACGGTGATGACCAGATCGATGATACTTCCTCTGACGGATTCAACCCCCGTTTCATGGCCAGTTACGCGGTCAACGATGAAATGCGCGTCAACGCACAGGTGTCTCAGGGTTTCCGTCTCGGCGGTGTGAACGATCCGTTGAACCGCGGTCTCTGTGACGACCAGGATCTGGAGGTGTTTGGCGGTTTTCAGGACTACGATGATGAAAGCCTTTGGAACTACGAGCTGGGCTTCAAGTCCCAGACAGATCGTATCCAATTCAACGCGGCAATTTTCTACACGCAGATCGAAGACCTGCAGGTAACCCTGGATGCGGGCTCATGCTCATCACGGATTTCCTTTAATGTCGAAGATGCTCACACGCTCGGCGCTGAATGGGAGCTGACGGCGTACGCCACGGAAAACCTGTTTCTGACCTTTAACGGCAGCGTAATCGAAGCGGAGTTTGACGATACGGTCTTTGATAGCGACGGGAATGTCCTGGGCGGTGTGGAAGACGGTAATCGTTTGGCTTCCGTCCCCGAATTTCAGATGTCCGCGTCGGCGACCTATACCTTCACCCAGGGTTTGCTGGGTTCCGATGAGACCTATCTGAGCGCGATCCTCATGCACGTCGGCGATCGTTATACGCAGCCTGGCGATCAGGTAGATGGCGCCGGAGACTTCCAGTCCGGTTTACCCTTCGGCGGTGCTACCGGTGAGGAGGTTACCAGCCTCGATCTCGAACTACCGGCCTACGAGGTGGTTAACCTCAGCATGGGGGCTACCTGGGACACCTGGGACGCGGTGCTGTACGTCAACAACTTGTTCGATGAGAACGCGCTCCTGTCCTTCGACCGTGAGCGCGGTGGTCGGGCGCGTTTGGGTTTCCGTGTCAATCAACCACGGACCGTTGGTCTGACCCTGCGCAAGCAGTTCTAAGCCTGTTGTCAGGATGGTAAGCCCGGCCTCGCGCCGGGCTTTTTGTATCGGCGCCGCAACTCCCTTCGGTGAGCTAGGACCCGGTTGTACAATGCGGGAACCTTTCTGGCGGAGTTCACGGTGAAGCTAGCGCAACTGGGCCTGGTGCCCCGAATCATTATTGGAGTAATCGTCGGCGTCGTGGTCGGCGTGGTTTTGCCGGACCTGGCGACGAGTCTTGGGCTGTTGGGGGGGTTGTTTGTGGCCATGCTCAAGGCCGTGGCCCCATTACTAGTGCTGCTTCTGGTGATGTCAGCCATTGCCAACCGCCACGAACGGGCTGCCGATTCCCAGCGTATTGTGTTGACCCTGGGTCTCTACTTTCTCGGCACCGTGACCGCCGCCCTGGTAGCTCTTGTGTTGTCGACGCTGTTTCCTCAAACCCTAACCTTAAGCGGCGTTGCGGAGGGTAGCCCACCGGCCGCCGTGGGGGGCGTCCTGCGCGAAGTGCTGTTCAAGCTCGTCGACAACCCCGTCCACGCCTTGCTCAATGGAAACTTTCTGGGTTGCCTTACCTGGGCGATCCTCCTGGGCTTAAGCTTTCGTCGAGCCTCCGAGGCCTTTCGCGAACAGCTGAATACTCTGGCCAACGGTGTGGCCGACGTGGTGCGCTATGTGATTGCCCTGGCGCCCATTGGGATCTTCGGTTTGGTGTGTCAGACGGTGGCGACGACGGGAATCGAAGTGCTTGCAGAATATGCGAGCATCGCCGGACTTCTGGTGTTTGCCATGCTTCTCGTGGCGCTGCTTGTGAACCCTATCTATCTCTGGTTGCTCACCCGCCGAAACCCCTATCCCGTGGTTTTTCAGTGTCTTCAGGAGTCGGGAGTGACCGCGTTTTTTACCCGCAGCTCCGCGGCGAACATCCCCGTGAATCTAAATCTGGCGAAAAAGCTGGGAATCTCCGAGGAGCTTTATTCCGTAACGATCCCCGTGGGCGCGACCGTAAACATGGCGGGGGCGGCAATCACCATTACAACCCTTGCGCTGGCAGCGGCGCATACGGTGGGGGTGGCGGTTTCCTTGCCTCAGGCCCTGCTGCTCTGCGTCATCTCCTCATTGGCCGCTTGCGGTGCTTCAGGTGTGCCCTCCGGGAGTTTGCTACTGATACCTCTGGCCTGCAGTTTGTTTGGTATTCCGCTGGATACGGCCATGCAGGTCGTGGCCGTGGGCTTCATTATCAGCGTCATTCAAGACTCGGCGGAAACAGCCCTAAATTCCAGTACCGATGTGGTCTACAGCTATGCGGCGGATCATGCCGTGTTCCTGGAGCAGCCCTCTCACCGTGGCTGAACTCAGCCTGATTCTCGGCGGAGCCCGTTCGGGAAAGAGTTCTCGGGCCCTTGAACTCGCGGAGGCAACGAATCGAGAACGGGTGCTTCTGGCGCCGTAGCTACCCGTGCCTAAGGGTTGCTTATCACTCCGCGTCGGGCGACCACCCGGTTGGTCTCGCCAGGGAAAACAAACGATCCACGTTGCCGTGCCTCGCGACCGCATTCGTAAGTGCATCCAGGGCTCCATCAACCTGAGCATCGTAATCGCCCAGCGTCGATGTACCTCCTGCCCGGCTAAGCCACGCCCTACGAAACGCATCGCTGCGAAAGACGCCATGAAGATAGCTGCCCTCGATGCGTCCGTTGGGGCTACGGGCACCCTCGCAGCGGTTCCGTAGCTGGGCAAAGGGGCGTCGGGTATCTTCGCCTTCCGTAACGCCGGCGTGAATCTCATAGGCTTCAAAAGGTGCTGAAGAGGTCGCGCAGTATCCGTTTACCAGAGACAGGGTTTTGGTTCTCTCCATGCGTGTTTCGACATCTAGAAGACCGAGAGCCTCAGCGCTTCCGGCGGGTCCATCGAGACCCTCGGGATCGTGAATCCGCCGGCCGAGAAGTTGATAGCCACCGCAAAGACCGAGAATCCGGCCTCCGGTGCGAGCATGGGCGAGTAGGTCATGATCCCAGCCCTGCTCACGGATGAAACGCAGTTCACTGAGAGTGGATTTACTGCCAAAGAGGATTACCACGTCACTGTCCCGAGGGATAACCTCGCCGGGCTTGATCCACTGGAAGGCTACCGAAGGTTCCTGAATCAAGGGCGCCGCGTCGTCAAAGTTGGCAATGCGCGAGAGCAGGGGAGCCGCGACTTTAAGTGCGCCATGTGGAGCTTGCTCCTGTTCATCGAGCACCACGGCATCTTCCGCGGGGAGCAGGCGGGCGGCGCTCATCCACGGGATCAG
>DIYG01000175.1 GCA_002428935.1 Halieaceae bacterium UBA6060 | reverse complement strand
CTGCTTTCCGATATCGCTCTGCACGGTCTGAACCTGCAACGAGAGCCTCGCGCCTCCGTGCTAATCATCGAAGATGAAGACTCCGCGGGCGAGCTCTTCGCTCGCCTCCGGGTCAGCTACCAGGTCCACGCCGAAGAGCTCGAGGTGGGTAGCGCGGATTGGCACAGCGGTGTAGGACTTCTGGAAGAGCGCCACGGCGAGCGTCCACGGAAGCTATCGGAACTCGCCGACTTCCGCCTGTTTCGTCTGCACCCTACCCGGGGTCGCTATGTGAAAGGCTTTGGCAAGGCTTATCGCCTCGCCGGGGGCACCCTGGCCATGGAGTCCATCGACCACCTCCGCGACGGTCACAAGCCTCGGGAAGAACAAGCCGCCTGAACCCAAAACGCGAGAGCGGCGCTCTCGTTCCCCCGGTGAATCAAGGCGTGACCCTGGTCGCGCCTTGATTGCTTTCTCTCCCCGCAAACGCAGGCGCCCTTGGGATCAACCCCAGAGCGCCACTCCTTCCCGCAGGCTAGACGCTAGCGGCCAGGGCCTGATCGAGATCGGCGATGATGTCGTCGACGTGCTCAATGCCGATGGACAGGCGTACCATGGCCTCACTCACCCCGGCCGAGGCCAACTCTTCAGGATTCAGCTGCCGGTGGGTGGTGCTCGCCGGATGACAAGCCAGGGACTTAGCATCACCGATATTGACCAGGCGCAGAATCATCTGCAGCGCGTCAATAAACTTCGCCCCTGCTGCTAGTCCCCCTTCAAGCTCGAAGCTGAGAATACCCGATGCCCGCCCACCGCAGATACGCTCGCAGGTCTCTCGATAGGGGCTATTCTCCAGGGTGGCGTAGTTGACCCCCAGAACCCGCGGATGCTGCTCCAGATAAGCCGCCACCTGCTCCGCGTTGTCGCAGTGCCGCTCCATACGCAGGGCCAGGGTCTCGAGCCCCTGCATGATTTGGAACGCACTCTGGGGCGCTAGAGCTGCGCCCGTGTTCCGCAGGGGCACGACCCGGCAACGACCGATGAACGCCGCCGGCCCCAAAGCTTCCGTATACACCACCCCGTGATAGGAGGGGTCTGGCGTATTCATTACGGCAAAGCGTTCCGGTTGCGCCGACCAGTCGAAATTCCCCGAATCGACGATGGCACCGCCGATGGTTGTGCCATGCCCGCCTATGTACTTGGTTAGGGAGTGAACAGCGATATCCGCGCCATGATCAAACACCCGACAGAGAAACGGTGTGGGCACCGTGTTGTCCACAATCAAAGGCACGCCCGCGGCGTGGGCGATCTCCGCCCAGCGCTGGATGTCGACCACGTTACCAGCGGGGTTACCAATGGACTCACAAAACAGGGCCGTGGTTTTATCGTCGATCAGTGCCGCCACCCGATCAAAATCATCGGCCGCGGAAAAACGCACCTCTATGCCCTGGCGCGGAAAGGTGTGGGCGAAGAGATTGTAGGTACCGCCATAGAGCTGGGATGTGCTGACAATGTTGTTCCCCGCCGCCGTAATGGCCTCGATGGCGTAGCGGATGGCGGCCATGCCCGAGGCCACTGCGAGCGCCCCCACGCCACCTTCCAGCTGCGCCAGTCGCTCTTCGAGAACCCCATTGGTGGGATTCATGATTCGGCTATAGATATTGCCAGGCACTTTCAGGTCAAAGAGATCCGCGCCGTGCTGCGTGTTATCAAAGGTGAAAGACGTGGTCTGGTAGATCGGTGTGGTCGCCGCCCGGGTGTTGGTGGGATCACCGTCATAGCCGGCATGGAGGGCAATGGTCTCGGGTTTCATGGTCGATCTCTTCTCGTTAGCAATTTGGGGTCGCTATCCTTGGCCGGACGCCTGCGAAATGCAATAGGCCCCTGCTACACTCTGCGCAAAGCCCATCGGCAAGAGAGTCCCACGAGAAGGACCGTCGCTGGAATACCATCTATGGAGAAAACATGCCGCATCCCAAAAAAGTCGAAACCGAGCCACGTCCTTGGTCCCATCGCAGCACCGCTAAAGGCGCCATCACAGCCTTAAGCACCCTCCTCCTTAGCCTGTCGATTCCCGCCGCCAACAGCGCTGAATGGTGGGAACCGGGCTCGGCGAAGCGAGCAGGCAAATGGGAAACCAATATCGGTCTTTACATCAGCGGGTCCGAGAGCGAAGACGGCCTGAACAACTCGTCCATCGATGTGGACACGGGTTATGGCTTCGGCTTCGGTATCGGGTACAACTTCAGCGATCATCTCGCCCTGCGTTTTGACGGCTCCTGGGTTCGGCCGGACTACGACGCCATACTGGATACGGAAGACGAAGGATTGGTGGAAATCAGCCATCGCTTATCGATGTTTAACGGCCAGTTCAACGGGGTCTGGAACATCCTCGATGGACCTTTCACGCCCTATCTACAGGCGGGCGTGGGCTGGACCTACATCGACTCCAACGTGGCGGACGGTCCGCCGTCCACGGGATGCTGGTGGGATCCCTGGTGGGGCTACATCTGCGCGCCCTTCTACTCGACCTACAGCGATACCAATTTCAGTTGGAACGTGGGTGCCGGGCTGCGCTACGAACTGGGCCGGGGCATGTTTGTGCGCGGTGCCTGGGAGCGCACCCATATCGATGGCGGCAGCGGCGTAGATCCGGAGTTTGACGCCTACCGCTTTGAGCTTGGCTGGATGTTTTAGTGGTTAACGGAGGTACTATGAAGCTGCTTAGAAATTCCCTCGTCCAGATTGGCGGGGGCACCCTGGCCCTGGTTTTGACCCTACCGCTGGTGCTGGTCAGCGCGGTCAATGCGCGAGCACCCGAGGTTCCCGAAGGTATGGACCTGGTGGAGGCGAGCAAAGGCATTGAGCTACCCACAGGAGAAGGAGACGCGGAACAGGTGCAACAGGGCCGCTATCTGGTGGGTCTGCTTGGTTGTGCCAGCTGCCACACGGATGGCGCGCTCATCGGTAAACCAGATCCCAAGAAAACCCTGGCCGGCTCCAGCATCGGTATCGCCTACACCAACCCCATGGTCAACGAATTTCCCGGCGCCGTGTATCCCCCCAATCTAACATCAGATCCTGAAACGGGTCTCGGCAAGTGGTCCGTCGCAGAAATCACCACCATGCTCCAAAGCGGCAAAAACCGTCACGGGCAGCAGACCATGACGATCATGCCGTGGATGAGCTACGCGCAGTTGAGCAGTGACGATGCCACGGCGATCGCCGCGTACCTGAAGTCCTTACCCCCGGTGATCAATCGGGTACCGCAGCGAGTCTTACCCGGCAACAGGGCTCGAACCCCCCTGGTTCACGTGGGCCTGTATCGGAGCAAGTAGGCTCTCTCACTACAACCCAGGATTCGACCCGGCCCCAGCCTGGTCGAATCCTGGCTAAAAGCCATCGCTCAAAACCATCGTCGACCCTTCGGCCGAGCCACGGTTACGGCGACAAGGGCGAAGAGCGCCGCGGCGGCGAAGGCGACGGCGAATCCCAAAGTGTCTGCCACGCTGCCCACGAGCACGGCGCCCAGGGCCGGCGTGCCCATGGCAACCACGGTCCACAGACTCATGACTCGACCGCGAAACGCCTCATCCACGGATAACTGCACCAGGGCCTGACAGCCCGTGCCGATGGTTGTGGTACACAGACTGACCAGGGCAATGGCGAAAGCCACAGGCCAAACACTGGTCCAGAGGCTGGCGGTGAGCAGGGTCAGAGCGGCAACGCTAAGCCCGTAGAGCACAAGCTGAAACAATCGCCCTAGCCGCCCACTCTGCCGGGATACCAGCAGTCCACCCAAGATAGAGCCGCCTCCCGCCGCTGCGGTGAGGGTCGCCAACGTTGCCGAGTCTCCCCTGAGCAGCTGACCCGATACAGCGGGCAACAACTCGATGGCGGTGCGCCCCAGCAGACCGCTGGTCATGGTCAGGAAAAACACCAGGCGCAAACTCGGAGCTTTTAACAGATAACCCACACCCGCACGCAGTTGCTGCGCAAAGGACTGGGAGTGATCCACGGTCGTCGCTCGCTCGGTTCCGGTCACACGCCCGAGCATGATCATGGCGCCGAGGAAGGCAATCGTTGCCGCCGCGAAGGTCAGGGACAAGGACGTAACCGTCAGTAACCAGGCACCGATAGCCGGCGCGATGATGCGGGAGCTGTTGAATATGATGGCGGAGAAACCGATGGCACTGGGCAGGGCTGCGCGATCTACCAGACGCGGTAACAGGGCCAGGCGAATGGGTGTGTGCGCCGCCGACACGGCACCCAGCGCCACCGCCAGCACCAGTAGCATCTGCAATGACAGCTGATCCAGGGCAGCCATGGAACTCGCAAAACCCGCAACCAGCCCTTGCAGAGCAATGGTCACCAAGAGTCCATTCCGAGGGTTGATGCGGTCTGCGGTGATGCCGAACACCGGCGATAACAAGAAGGTCGGCACCAGCATGAGACTGGCTACCACGCCCACCCAGAAAGCCGACGCGGTGAGATCCCAGGCTACCCAGCCCAGCAGGAAACGAACCATCCACCCGCCCAGAGTCGATAGACAGCTGGAGGGGAAATAGATTCGAAAGCGCGCCTGGGTGAAGGCCGAACGATGGACGTGGTCAGTCCCCGATGGCGGTGCAGACGGAGTGTGAGATGGTTGAGAAACGATAACCGCTTTGGATGAAGACCTGCCCTCGCGTCAAACGAGAGCAGGTTTACCACTTGCCTCAGGCCGGTTTGCGGAACAACAGGGTCATACGATTGGACTCACCGATGGCCTCCATGGCCTGAGCCTGTTCAGGATTGTCTTTGGCCCCCATAAGAGTCGGCGGCAAACGCCAGACGATGTCTTCCGGGGTGGGCTGGTCTTTGGGGTTTTCGTTGATAGCCGACTCCTCCACCAACTCCAAGCCCGCTGCGGTAAACGCGTCGATAACGAAACTCTTCTTTAGGTACCCGGCGGAACCGTCGGCCCAGGCATCGGGCGCATCGTCCGGAGCCATGTGCTGCACGACACCCACCAGGCCACCGGGTTTCAGCGCCTTGTTTACCTCTCCCAGGGCCGCCGTAAGGAACCCGCCCTGGCTCTCGAAACGCGCGAGGTTGTGAAGGGCGCGCACTAGCAGCACCGCATCCACTTCTCCCTCAAGTTCTGCAGGCATACTGCCGAATTGGAAGGCTTCGATAGAGGCGGCTGGTCCATCAAACCAAGCCCGCGCCTCTGCAGACCAATCCTCAACCCAGGTTTCCTTGGCCTTCAAACGCTCCTCAGAAAAGAAGCCAAAGAGAGGGAACAAGGCTTGGTCGTAATCTGCACCGACCAGTGTGCCCTCCGTGCCGAGATAAGGGGCCAGGATTTTCGTATACCAACCACCGCCGGGTAGAGCTTCGATAACGGTCATCCCAGGCTCAATGCCAAAGAACTCGAGGGTTTCCTTCGGATGGCGGGCTCCGTAGCGAGCCTGGGCTTCCACGGGCTGTTCGGCGAGGACAGCGTCAAGTTCTAGGGGAAGCGCAGCGGCTACTTCCTCCACCACCTCCGCTACAACAGGCTCCGGGGCCGCAGCGCTAGTAGTTTCCTCGGTGGCCTCATCAGCTTTCTGGCAAGCGGCTAAGGTAAGGGCCAGAGCAGAAGCGCAGGCCACGGAAAGGGTCCGATGGACGAACCGGGGGGTAGAGATGGTCATGGTGTACTCCTGTTCACGGGCGAGACGGGAGCGCAGGAGTATACGCCCAAGTTACTGGCTCAGCGAGACGCCGACCACTCCGCAAGCCGCGGTAAATGACTTGAACACTCTTCCAGACAATCCGAATTATGAAGCAAGGATCGGCGGCGATCGGGACGCCAGCGGACAAGAAATGAGAAATTCTGGCCCTGTAATACCCCTTTGCCTTTTCGGGTATCGCAAGCTAGCCAGCTCTCTGCGCTGGCGTTACTTTGACTTGCGAGCCGCCAACGGATGCGCCATCGGGGGCTGCCAAACAAGCCGAAGAGCGGTGCGTAAAATCTCACCTCGTCGACGACAATGTCGCGACGGCTGGGCGTGATTTCCGGTATCAGGATCATAAGCTCCCGCGCTCCTCAAATAGGCCTTCGAATACTTTTCCTAAGATACGAAAGTTCTCCTATAAATGGACCGAAATTTTTATCGAAGGTTCCATTTATCCCCGAAGTCTCCCATCTGTAAACCCTGAGGGGCAAGATCAGACCAGACGTTCAGCGATCTTCTGGGTCTAACCCAGGCGCTGGCCAACGCAGCCGTAAGCTGAGATACATCGCAGCCGCGAGACCACCGGAGCTGAACACCATGCACATCACCATGATCTGGTAGCGAACGGCCACCAGAGGATCTGTGCCGGCCAGAATCTGCCCCGTCATCATGCCCGGCAAAGACACCAGACCGACCGCCAGGAGCGCGTTGATCTGGGGAATCAGGGAGGCCTGCATCGCCCGCTCGCGAGCAACAAGGGGCGGCTCAT
>DIYG01000017.1 GCA_002428935.1 Halieaceae bacterium UBA6060 | reverse complement strand
TGAGGCCCGTACCGGTAATTCTGAAGCCGCCCTCACCTGGCTAGGGCAAGCCGCGAGCCTGGATACGGCCACATCCCGTCATCGCTTCGTCTATGCCATTGCGCAGCATGACTACGGCGATATCGCCGCCGCCCTCGTTACCCTGCAACGCTTGCACGCCGACCTCCCCGCCGATGAGCAGACGATTCTTGCCATCGTCAATTACAGCGTAGAAGCCGGAGATCCAGCCACAGCGCGTCGTTATGCGAAAAAGCTCCTGCCTTTGGCCCCGGAGAATACCGAATACCGTCAACTGCTTGAATCCCTTGAGAAATGAGGTTCCTTTGCCGACGCAGATAGGCGGTGCGTCGGTCTGCGGTTCTTAAAGCTCGCGAGAAGGCCTCCCGCAACCATCAGGGAACCTCTTCACTACCCTCCGCAGCATGGCTATTACGGCAACTGGCGATGATCAAGCGCCGCAGAATCAACACGGAGGCGTGGTCCAGGCAGACAATATCTTCAGCGTTCAGGCGGCCGTCGCGCAGCAGGCGCTCAAGGAGTGCGCCGCTCAAGGTGCACTGAATACAATCATCGCGGGCTACAGAAGATTTAGCGACGCCCAAAACTAGACCGTCAGTGTATCGTGGCCGCCGCCGAGGGAGCGGCATCCAGGGCCAACTGGACGGTTCGCAGGGGCCTCTTGTCGGCTCGAGTTTCCATTCGAGGAGATTCAATCAGATGCATCCCCTTAAGGGTTATCCGCCGGGCGGCATCCAGGGCCGCCTCTCGATTTGCACCCTCCTTCGCCAGATGTTCCACCAGGGCATTGGCGCCGGACACCACGATAAGAGCCAAACGAGACTGGCGCAGGGTCACCAGCATTTCGATTAGCGTGAGCGCGGAAGCGGCATAGCGCTCCAGAAGCTCCGCATCACACTGGGGATGTGCCAGAAGATAGATGCCTGCGCACTCCAGCGCCGAACCCGCAAGATTGACACCGTAGGGTGTCGCTACGGGCGCCTGACAAGACAGACGATCAAAGCTTTCAAACCAGAGCTTGCGGGCCGCTTCGGGGTCCTCAATAAACGACCGACGGTGGTGCTGACAAAGAAAATTCAAACGCATTAGCAAATCCCTTCATAAGGAGGCCCACTTCTCGAGCCCAGGACTAACGCTAATGCAAATCGTTATCATTTGCAAAAACTTATTTCCGTCTAACGATCTGTTTCCACAAAAACCAGAGTCGCAGTAACCGGCACTGCGGTGCTAATGCTCTTTAACCCGGCAACACCCCGCAAAACCTCAACACCATCTTCCAGGCCGAAGTCTGAAGCGTTCACAACAATCGGCTCCGCAAGGGACACCTGTAGGCTGCCATCGGCGAGACGGGTCGCGGTTACCTTAGCCGGGTAAGGCTTAATAGCACCGTGCAGGTCGACAGACACAGCCAGGTCCGCCGTAAGGGTCTGCCCCGCTTCAAGAGCTTGAACATCAGCTGGCGCAACCACGCTTAAGGTGGCCGCCGGGAAGCGCACGGTCTCAAAGAGCAGTTCACGCATACGCTCATTGCGGATGGGAATCAGCGTCTCGACACTCTCCAGATCAATAACCACCTGGGCCTGGCCATCATCGTTGATAGCGCCCGCCAGGGCTTTGAAATGATGCAACTCCGCAATGCTGGCGTTTTTTACGGACATGAACTGGATCGTCGACCGCTCGCTATCAAGCTCCCAGGCAGCGAACGCCAGGGGTGCTTTCATCACAGCCAACACAGCGACGAGAGCCATCACCCGCCGTAGGGTGGAACGCGCCGATTGAGCCACGACCTTTGGAGCAATCGTCACAAACGGAGCAACCGCGCGTGAAGGGTTGGCGTACAAGGACTGAAACATCGTTACTTCTCCAGTTAAAAATGAGTCGCATCCGAGGTTGCGGACGCGACGGCCAAAGGCGGCTTAAAATGACCTGCGACGAACACTGCCTGATAATAGGTATCGTGCCAAGCCGCTTGGACCGACGCTGGTCGGCTCCGTTCCCGCACCGCAGGAGGGTTATCCCATCAAACCGTTCCCCTGGGGACTGTACGCAGTTCCTCTGTTTCTGGCTCTCACGGCCTGTGGCGAGATCGCCCGGCAGGAGCAGCAGCTAGCGGATACCCAGCAAGCCCTGGCGAGCTGTCAGGCAATCAATGTGAACCTCAGCGATCTTGAGACCCAGCAAAGCTCCGCCATCGCGACCCTGCGTTCCGACCTGGCGGAAGTGCTCGCTGTAACCACAGAAACCGCCGAATTGTGCGCTACGCGAGAGACAGCCACCCAGGACCCAGCTCAGATTGCCGCGTCCTCAACCCTGGCGGAAAAGCTTGTGGTCGGTGGCCTGGAGTCCATCTGGGTGGAGGACTTACAACTGGCCCTTCCTGCCCGCATCGATACGGGCGCGGAAACCGCGTCTCTGGATGCCCGAAATATCACCACCTTCGAGCGCGACGGCAAACCCTGGGTGCGCTTCGAGATTCCGCACCCGGCGCGCGAAGAGGCCCTAACCCTGGAACGACCTCGGGTACGTCAGGCCCTGGTGGTGCAGGCCAGTAGCGCCGAGCCGGAGCGACGCCCGGTGATTGAACTCGGCATTCAGGTGGGACCTGTGCGTCAACTGGCCGAGTTCACCCTGTCCAATCGCAGTCACCTGGATTTTCAGATGCTCGTGGGCCGCAACATCCTCCGCGACGTGATGGTGGTCGATGTGAGTCAGCAAAACCTGGTGCCCTTGCCCGTTAGCGAATCCGCGGAAGCGGCCCTTGAAGCCAGCACCAAGGCCCAAGACGAGGAAGCGCCATGAACAGTCGCGCCACCGTTGCCTTTATCGTCGCAGTTCTCTGCCTGGCGGGTTTGAGTGTCGCTCTTTTACGCCACGCGCAGACCGGGATTCCTTGGTTGCCCGGCGAGCGCACCACCGTGTGGCTCATCGAAGCGCGGATAGATTTTGTTGCTCTCGACGGGCCGGTCACGGCCAGCCTAAGCATTCCCGAACAAGTGCCCGGCTACCGAATGGTGGATGAGCAGGCCGCCTCGGCAGGATACGGTTTCTCTGTTGTTCAGGTCGACAACGATCGGCGAGCCGAGTGGACCCGCCGAGACGCCTCCGGAGCCCAATCCCTGTATTTCAGCGCCACCTTCCTCGGCGCCGACTTCGTCACCATGGGACCACAGGAAGAGCAAGCGGACATCGAACCCCGGGCGGAACCTGTTTTCTGGGGCGATGCGGATATCACCGCCGCCTCGGCGCTCATCGCCGAAGCTCGCGGTAAATCCAGCGATCCCCGCAGCCTTGCGCGAGAGCTGGCCCGGGGATTTCAAGACGGCAGCCAAACGCAGAATGCCGCGCTCCTTCTGGCCAGAGATGAATCCCCCGTCACCGTGTTACGCAAACTGCTAAACGATGCGGATGTACCCACGCGAGAGGTGCAGACCTTGCGGCTCGAGGACGCGCGCCGACGCCAATCCCTGGAACCCCTGCTGGAAATCTACGACGGAGAGGAATGGATCCTCCTCGATCCCGCTCTGGGACTCATCGACGCTCCCGAAGACCTGCTGCTCTGGCATCGCGGCGGACGCTCGGTCCTCGATGTGACCGGCGGTACACAGTCGCGCCTGAGCTTTTCCATGATCCGCCAATCGGTTTCGGCGGCGCAGCTTGCCACGGAACGAGACAAGGACTCTCTGTTCGCATTGATCGGTGTCCACCGCTTGCCCATCGAAGAACAGAGCATGTTCAAACTGCTCCTGCTCCTGCCCCTGGGAGCAACGGTGGTGGTGTTCTGCCGCGTGCTCCTCGGTTTGCAGACCGCCGGCACCTTTATGCCGGTGCTCATCGCTCTGGTTTTCCTGCAAACGGCATTGCTCCCAGGCCTCATCGCTTTTGTGTCCGTGGTGATCCTCGGCCTGCTCATGCGCGGATACTTGAGTCATCTAAATCTGTTGCTGGTAGCTCGGATCGCCGCACTCATCGTGCTGGTGATTTTTGTAATTTCCGTGCTCAGTATCATCGGCTACCAGCTCGGTATCAGCACGGGGATGATCATTACCTTCTTCCCCATGATCATCATCGCCTGGACCATTGAGCGGCTGTCGATCCTCTGGGAGGAAGAGGGCCCCCGGGATGTATTGATTCAGGGCGGTGGCAGCATGCTCGTAGCCGTTCTGGCCTACCTACCCATGCAGTCATCAACGGTGCAACACCTGAGTTTCAACTTTCCTGAACTGAATCTGGTGCTTCTGGCCGGGATCATGGCCATGGGGCAGTACACGGGCTATAAGCTCAGCGAGTTGGGACGGTTTTCAGCCATGGATGACGCGCCATGAGCGCCTGGCTACCGCCCCGTCGGTTGCGGGAACTGGGCATGCTGGGCATGAACGCTCGCAACCTCGAATACATCGGTCGCTACAACCGCCGTCAGCTCTATCCCCTGGTCGACAACAAGCTGAAAACAAAGCTGCTCGCTCGCGACTACGATCTACCTGTGCCGACGCTACGCCTGGCCCTCAGCCAACAACACGCCGTGGATCCGGCCCTGGACACCCTCGATCATTTGGACGGCTTTGCCATGAAGCCCGCCAAAGGTAGCGGTGGAAAGGGCATCTGGGTCATCACCGGTCGCCGCGGGGATGCCTTCCTAAAGAGCTCTGGCGCCGAACTGAGCCGCGACGAGTTGCGCCGACATATGAGCAATACCCTGGCCGGCCTCTACTCTTTGGGTGGTGGCACGGACAGCGTCATCATTGAGGACCTCATCAGGCTGGCACCGCGATTTGAGGGCCTGTCCCACGAAGGCGTTCCCGATATCCGCGTCATCGTCTTTCGCGGCTATCCCGTAATGGCCATGTTGCGTCTGGCCACCCATGCCTCCGACGGCAAAGCCAACCTTCACCAGGGAGCCGTCGGCGTGGGTCTGACCTTGGATGAGGGCCGCTGCGCCCACGCGGTGCAAATGGGTAAACGGATCACCCATCACCCCGATACGGGCTTACCTCTGGATGCCATCGCCATCGAGGCCTGGCAGGAGATCCTTGAACTCGCGGCCTACTGCTATGACGTTACGGGTCTGGGTTATCTAGGAACGGACATCGTCATCGATCGCGACCGAGGACCTATGCTTCTGGAGCTAAACGCCCGACCAGGCCTGGCTATTCAGATGGCCAACGGCCGTGGGCTCCTTCCCCGATTAAAGGCCGTAGAGCGCCTTCGAGAACGGCCGCGCCCCAGCCATCAGGAACGGGTTCGTTTTTCCGTCGAGACCCTGAGTCGACTCTAACCTCGCCCGGTTTTCATTAAGCTGTCCTCGCTAAGACAACCAGGGCCCGGGCGAGAGCTACCGCCAGGGAAGACCTGCTCTCTGGTCAGTGCTACCGAGAAGGGCCGACAACCGTGGTGATGCTCAGCCTGCCGACCAGGTCGCAAACTCATCCGCCGTAGCATAAGACGTTTGGGTGCCTTTGCCCGTCACACTGTGCGATGCATAGCGAACAGCCTGAGCGATTGCAGCAGCCGTAGCGGCACCATTTGCGACCTCGGAGGCAAAGCAACCGATAAAGGCGTCTCCCGCCCCGGTGGTATCCACTGCGGCGACTGAAGGAGCGGTGACAAGCTCACGCTCGTCCCCATGCATCCACAGAGCACCTTTATCACCCAGGGTGACAATCAGATTCTTCAAGCCCTTAGCTAACAGCGTCGACGCCGCCTGGGCGATCTCCTCTTCGTTACCCACGGGCATGCCCGTGAGAATTTCGAGCTCCGTTTCGTTGGGCACAAAGTAATCGCAGCGGCAGGCGTACTCGATGTCCAGGGCAGTGCTTGCCGGGGCAGGATTGAGAAGCACGGGAATACCGTGGGCATTACCGAATTCGATCGCGGCGTAGACCGTCTCCAGAGGGATTTCCAGCTGCAAGATAATCATCCCACAGCGTTTCAAACGGTCCCCAGCGGCATCGATATCCGCCGGCATCAAATGCATGTTCGCGCCGGGAATGATGAGGATACGGTTTTGGGAATCCGCATCCACCCAAATAGGAGCAACGCCGCTGGACACTCCGGGTACCTTGGTAACGTACTCCGTGCTCACCCCATATTTTTCAAAGTTCGCCAACGTATTATCGGCAAAAGCATCGTCGCCCACCCGGCCCATCATCAGTACTTCGGCCCCCAAACGCGAAGCAGCGACCGCCTGATTAGCGCCCTTGCCACCGCAGCCCATGGCAAACTCATTGGCAACCAGGGTTTCACCCGCTTTGGGAACCGTGTCCGTGTAGGCGATGAGATCGACCATACACGAGCCGATAACTGCAATTTCCATAAGTCTGCTTCCGTTCTTATTCGTGGCGCGACAGTGTAGCCTACCTGCAGCTTTTACGGCCTCATGCCGTACCTTTAAACCGTCTTCCTTAGGTACCTCATGCCCTACGACACCAAGACTATTGCCGCAGCCATTGACCATACGCTGCTAAAACCCGAAGCCCGACCTGGGGACATCGACATCCTGTGCGAAGAAGCCCTGAAACACGGATTTGCTGCCGTCTGCGTCAACAGTCTGTGGATTCCTAAAGTCGCTCAACGCTTATCGGGCAGCGCCGTTGCTCCCTGCTCTGTCGTTGGTTTTCCCCTGGGCGCTTCATTAACAGCATCGGTGGCGGACGAAGCTCGACAAGCCATCGACGCCGGCGCGCAAGAAATCGACATGGTAATTTCCGTCGGCGAGGTCCTGGCCGGGAACTGGGACAGCGTTCGACAGGGTATCGACACGGTGCTTCGGGCCTGCGGCGACGTGTCTCTGAAAGTTATCCTGGAAACCTGTCTTCTTGATGAAGCGCAGAAACGCCAAAGCTGTGAGATCTGTCGCGAACTCGACGTCGCCTTCGTCAAAACCTCCACGGGCTTTAGCAGCGGCGGCGCCACAATCGAGGATGTTCGATTGATGCGGGAAACGGTGGGTGCTGAATTGGGCGTTAAGGCCTCGGGGGGAATCCGTGATCGGGCCACGGCCGTTGCCATGCTCGAAGCGGGCGCAAATCGCCTGGGCTGCAGCGCTGGGGTCGCTATTGTGACCGGCGGTGAGGGCGATGCGGGATACTAGGATCGCCCGGAACACCGACGGGAAACAGGATGCGGTGACGCTCATTGCCAGAGTATCACCGCTTTCTAACCGGTAGTAACCGGGCCCTCACTTATCGCGAGAAAACAATAAGACCCAAGCCAACGATAAATAGTGCAAACATCGCGGCGATCATGCCCGATGTACCTTGCGGGGCATCCTTGAATTCCTTCCAGATAAACACGCCCCAGAAGGCCGCCACCATGGTTGCCCCCTGGCCCAGGCCGTAGGAAATCGCCGGGCCGGCAGCGCCGGAGGCGATGAAGCTGAAGGAGAAACCGACGGACCAGATGATCCCGCCCAGGATACCCACCAGATGAAGCCTGGGTGTGCCTTTGCTGAAATACTCGCCCAGCGGCGCAACCTCACCAGATATAGGTTTGTACTGTAGGGGAATCAGCCAAATGATATTCGACAGAAGCAGACCAACGGAAAAGATTACCCCAGCACTGTAGGGCGTCATCAAACCAGCTTCCGGGTTGGCAAAATCAAAGGATATGGACGCCGCAACAAAGCGGTAAAAGAAACCCATGGCGATACCGGCAATCACCGAGATAGCCAAACCCTTGCCAACGGAGCGGTCGCCATCCTGAGGTAAGCGACTGTAGATCAAGGCGCAGACAATGATGGCCGCCGTTACCAGACCAACACCGGAGAACAACAGGGTCGCGTTGCCCAGCGGCTCGGCGAGATAGTTCGTCACCACACCAATAACCAGGGCCAAACCAATGGCCACGGGGAAGGCCACGGCCATGCCCGCGATATCGATGGCCACCACCAGCAGGATGTTCGCCAGGTTGAACACCACGCCACCGATGAACGCAGAGCGTATCGCCTCGCTATTGGCCTGAGAGATATCCGGCATAAAGGCTCGACCCTCCTCACCGGAGCTACCAATGGTGAAGGCGAACAACAGGGTCAGCAGCAAAACGCCAATGGAGTAGTCCCAATAGAACAGCTGGAACTGCCATTCGTTACTGGCCAGCTTTTGGGTATTGGCCCAGGACCCCCAGCACAGCATGGTGACAAAACACATCGCTACAGCGATGGCATAGGATTCGACGATCAGCATGGCGATTTCTCGTTGTTATCGATCTGGGCCATGATCGGACCGCAGGACTAAAGTTGCAAGACAGGAAAGTTCGAAGATCTTGCCGCCGGGCAGGAATGCAATCGGCCTAGGAAAGCGCAAAAAAATCCCGGATCACCTGGAGCTGCGCAGGCTCGTAGCCCGGGCCATCGCCAAGACGCCCCCATACGGGATCCGGCCAACAGGGGTCGTCTTCCCGACGTCCGATGACATGTAGGTGGAGCTGCGGTACCAGTAAACCCAGGGCGCCAACGTTCACTCGCGGATAGTTGAGTTCCATTTTTAAGAACTCGGACACTTCCCTTGCCCGCTCCAGCAGCGTTTCCCGACCTATGGGTGGCAAATCCAAAAGATCTAGCGTGTCCGTGAAGGGCACCAGGATAAACCAGTGCAAGCTAGCGTTTCGATGGAGCAACAAACGGGTATCTCCAAGCAAACCCAACTGGTGACAATCCGCCGCGAGCCTGGGATGTAGCGCATTCTTCGATTTGGACATCGTTTCTCCATCCTTCGTCTGAAGCAGGTCCGATTGCGATTAGACCCTACGCCTCGCTCACGACAACTGCTGCTCCAAAGGGAAAACTCCCGTGCGGTCTATCACAGAACAGCCGTGCATAGCCTGCGGAGTGTGACCCGGTTCCCCCTTGTCGGTCCAACAACCAGCACAACAGACCAAATAATGCCTTACTGCCCAGGACAGGCGGCGCCGGAGAGGCAATCACCATGGAACTACCCAGACTTCTGAAAGACAAGGCCCTCACCCAGGACCTTCTGAGCAGCGCTCAAGCCGTGGTGCAGTTTCGCCACAGCCATATATCGAGAAATGAACGTGATGTAGGTCACACTTTACGCGGTAGCGGGACTAAAACTGTGACCGGATTGGCCACTGAATCTCTGGGTAGCTGCAAGGCCCGCTACGCAATGGCTAAATTGAACTCATAGGAAACCCGGTAACGGACGACGAATCATGAGCATTAAAAACAAGCTCTCACTTTTACTAACTGGCGGTGCGCTCTGCATACTCGGCGCATCGGCCCAAGCCGGCGTGATCATCGATTCCATTTCTCTAGAAATGGTAGACACCAACTACAGCCGCAATACGCGAGTAGCTCAGGAGTTGGGCTTCGAAGCTGCCAACGATTTGTTTTCTACCAATACAAGCTTGTGTAGCCAATCCTTGGATGCCCTTACGGGGATCTCCCTGCGAGGCACCTGCGGCATCCGCACCAATGGCTACGCATCGCGCTACGTGGTTGAGGGTCAGGTAGCAGCCCCGACGATCTTCCAGTTCGGCATGGATTGGGGTCAGGGTGGATTTGTGTCCGTGGAGCAAAACGGGCGGACCGACACCCGATTGGATAGCTCTGACATCTGGTGGTCCAAGCGTTGGTCTCACGGGGATGTGTTGAACTACATGATTACCGAACCCGGGGATTTCACCCTGACGCTGCTCGGTTTTGAACACTGCTGCGACGGTATCAATAGTGCCCGTTATCTTGAACTAAGCTTTCCCGATGAAGGCCCATCATCGCAAAGTCTCGGAGATGACGCCCCAGAGCTGGGTCTGTGGCCGAATCGCAATAATGCCGCGTTCAATGCACAACTCGTAGGCGATTTGAATGACTGGACGGCTTTGGAAGTAAACGCCGTTCCGGCCCCTGGCTCTCTTCCCCTGTTGGCTCTGGGTGCTCTATTTGTTTGGCAGCGGCGTCGCTTAGGTTGAGGCCACCGCCCCAACGATCTCCTGTCCCCATCGCGGTCAAGGTAACCCACTTCTCTTCAACGCTTTGGGGATTGATCAGGATACAAGGCGAGACTGGGCCAGCGCCGGAAGGTCCGTGTTTCCCGTTTGGAATTTGTACTGGAAGGTGTTTCCTCGTAGCAGCCAGCCCCCGTCAGCTTTCACAAGCCTCAGAACGTAGCTGCCGTAAACCGTCCAAAGCTCCCCGCCGGTCGCATCAGTGATGTAGTGATCTGCCGTGACATAAGCGCGCACAGTCGCATCGCCGTTGTTTTCTTCAACGATGAGCGGGCCAAGCTGGTGCTGAGTAAAATCGAAGCCCGGCAACACCTTCTGCCAATCGGACAGGATTTCAACGGGATCGAGGTCTGCCGCAGGCCCCGCTCCGTAGCTAGAGTAATCGAGGTAAAACGGCGCGGTCATAAGGGCGAAGGCCCTATCCCAATCACTGGAATCTACCGCCTCAAAGAAGCGCTGAACAACATTCGTTACTTCTACGGACACAGGATCGTTTCCTCTTGTCTACGCATTAAGGAATTCAGCAACGGCGTCAGCTGCTGCTTTCACCACATCTGCACGATCATAGAAATCAAATTGCGTCACGTTCTCGTCAAGCCAGACTTTTTCCAGTGGAGCTTTGGTGCGGGCTTCATAGGCATCGGCGCCGGCAAGGAGGGCGATAGAGGGGGAGCCAACCATTAAAACGGGCTTCGTCAATCGATCAGCCGAGGCTTGCGCATCGTAGGTTAGCCAGGGCTTCCAACTCGCCGCTGAGAATTTATTGTCATAGGCAGCGATCAAACCACGATCCTTTTCCGTGTAATAAGGCGCCTGGTACATCACTGAGGTGCTATCGGTAATACTGGCGCCGAGGAGAATGGTATCTGCCGCGTCATCAGCCTCGCTGGTGGCGATCAGCGCGGCCACACTTTCTGCACCGCCATAGATCGTTTCGGCCATGGGGGCGTCATGGAGCCAGGGCGCTACTAACGCGAGCTTTTGCAGCCCGTCACTGTCAGCGACAGCGGTCGCCATGTAGCCCGATGATGCGCAAACTCCCAAACCCGACACCCGTGTTACATCGACTTCATCGAGGGTTGCCATGAAATCGGCAGCGGCTTTGATATCGGCCGTCTTGGTAGCGGGGTCTTCTACATATCGTGGCCTGCCTTCACTTTCCCCCCATCCAGTGAAGTCGAATGCCAGAGCAACAAAGCCCCGAGCAGCCAGCTCGCGGGCATAGGTTCCCGCCATCTGCTCTTTTACCGTTGTCCATGCACCCGTGACGATAACGGCGGGGCGTGGATCTTGGGCCCCGAGGGGCAGGTAGAGCGCGCCCTTTAAGGTGTTGCCTTTGCTTTCAAAGCTCACAGCACGACGAGTAACACCTTTTCTCTCGGGAGTGGTTTGAAGGTTAATTAGGGGCATCGTGGCTTCCTTAAGAAGATGGCTATTTGTTGGGGAAGCAATGTAGGCGATACGATTTGGCTTGATAATGCCCTGATTATTGGTTTATTTAATGTATAAAATCGATTAATAGTGTCGAATGTCGCCTTCATGAGACTGCCACTCCCCGCCCTTGAGGTGTTTACCGCTATCGCCCAGCACGGCAGCCTGAAAGCCGCAGCGCAGGCGCTGGGGCTCAAACCATCGACGGTCAGTCATCAGCTAAAAACCCTCGAAGCACACTTGGACACGGCTCTATTCATTCGAACCACGCGATCCGTCAATCTCACGGAAGCAGGGCGAGCCCTGTTCAGAGGAGCCGGTCCCGCCTTCGAACAACTGTGCGAGGCCGTCGAAACTGCGCGAAGTACAGGGCATAGCACACGCGGCGAACTACGATTAGCGATGCCGGAGTTTGTTTACCAGCTCTATGTCAGCCCTGTGCTGGAGAGCTTCAGAACGGCTTATCCCGATATAGAAATCGAGCTGCAACTGACCGATGCGCTAACGGATATCTTGGAAGATGGTCTGCATGCGGGGTTTCGGCTGGGAGACCATATCGCGGAGGATATGGTAGCCGTGAGACTCACGGAACCATTGCCTTTAGCTGTCCTTGGCAGCCCCAGGTACTTTGCTGCCCATGGAGTGCCCGTAGATCCTCACGACTTGCTGCGCCACGATTGCATCAGATACCGCTTCCAATCGTCTGGTCGCTTGGCTCCCTGGTCATTTCTAGATGGGGAAGACCAACTCCGCGTCGATGTAAAAGGCAGCATCGTTACAAACACTCTGCCCACGCTGGTAGACAGCGCAAGACGTGGTTTGGGTTTGTGCTACACCTTTAGAGACTATTGCGCCCAGGACATCGCCAATGGCTATCTCGAAACAGCGCTAGAAGCGCATGTTCCAAATGTTCCTGGCGTGTTCATGTACTTTCCACGAGAGTACCGATCGTCGTTACCGGTGCGGTGCTTTCTAGATCACGTCACTTCCGAGCACGCCAACTCATAGATGGCATGCCACTTGTTGCCAGAGAGGTATTTGTTAACGAGGACTACAACACCTCAGCCAGATCCCCTTTCTTCTCCAACCATTCTTTACGATCACCGGACCGCTTCTTCGCCAGCAACATGTCGAGCATCTGACTGGTGCCATCACCGGGATCGAGCCGCAGCTGCACAAGGCGGCGCGTGTCGGGGTTCATGGTGGTTTCGCGAAGCTGCATCGGGTTCATCTCACCGAGACCTTTGAAGCGCTGCACATTCACCTTGCCGCGTTTCTTTTCCGCTTCGATGCGGTCCAGCACACCCTGTTTTTCCGCTTCGTCCAGGGCGTAAAACACTTCCTTACCGATATCGATGCGGTACAGCGGCGGCATGGCTACATAGACATGGCCCGCCGCAACCAGGGGCCGGAAGTGACGGACGAATAGGGCGCAGATCAAGGTTGCGATATGCAGACCATCGGAATCGGCGTCGGCGAGGATACAGACCTTGCCATAGCGTAGGTCCGAGAGATCGTCACTGCCGGGATCAATACCCAGGGCCACGGAGATGTTATGTACCTCCGCCGAAGCGAGGATTTCCCCGGAGTCCACTTCCCAGGTGTTTAGGATCTTTCCACGCAGGGGCAGAATCGCCTGAAACTCCCGGTCTCGGGCTTGCTTGGCGCTACCACCGGCGGAATCTCCCTCGACGAGAAACAGCTCTCCGCGCTCCGTATCTTCACCGGAGCAGTCCGCAAGCTTGCCCGGTAGGGCGGGACCGGCGCTGACTTTCTTTCGCACCACTTTTTTTGCACTGCGCAGGCGGCGCTGCGCGTTGCTGATACAGAGCTCCGCCAGCGCCTCCGCATCGGCTGTGTGCTGGTTCAGCCACAGACTGAAAGCGTCTTTGGCTACCCCGGCAACAAAGGCCGCCGCTTCTCGGGAACTCAGTCGCTCTTTGGTCTGACCGGAAAACTGTGGATCTTCTAGCTTTGAAGACAGGACGTAACTGCATCGCTCCCAGATATCATCGGGAGTGAGCTTGACTCCTCGGGGCAGCAGGGAGCGCAGTTCGCAGAAGTCGCGCATGGCATCGAGAAGCCCCGTGCGCAAGCCATTAACATGAGTACCTCCCTGAGCTGTCGGTATCAAATTGACATAGGACTCGGTAATCAGCTCACCCCCTTCCGGGAGCCATTGCACCGCCCAGTCCACAGCTTCCGTGTTGCCCTGGAGACTGCCGGTAAAGGGCTCTGAGGGGAGCGTGGTGAAACCTTCCGTCGCGGAAACAAGGTAGTCCGTTAAACCGTCTTCGTAGTACCACTCTTCCTTCTCGCCCTTTTTCTCGTCCAAAAAGGTAACTCGCAATCCCGGGCACAGCACCGCCTTGGCGCGGAGCACATGGAGAAGGCGAGGGACAGAAAAATTGACCGAATCGAAATACTGAGCATCGGGGACAAAGTGCACCCGGGTGCCCGTGTTGCGCTTGCCGACCGTGTCCACCACCGCGAGGTCACGGGTCTTCTCACCTCCGGCAAAGCCCATCTCATGAACCTGGCCGTCCCGACGGATGGTCACCGTGAGGTCTTTGGACAGAGCGTTGACCACCGACACACCGACACCGTGCAGACCACCGCTGAACTGATAGTTTTTGCTGGAGAACTTACCACCGGCGTGGAGCGTCGAAAGTATGACTTCTACCCCGGGCTTCTTTTGCTCCGGGTGCATATCCACGGGCATGCCGCGGCCGTCATCGGTTACGGACAGTGAGCCATCGGCGTGCAAGACCACATCGATTTGGCGGGCAAATCCCGCCAGGGCCTCGTCGACGCTGTTATCGATGACTTCCTGAGCCAGGTGGTTGGGGCGGGTGGTGTCGGTGTACATGCCCGGGCGCTTGCGCACAGGCTCGAGACCCGTCAGGACCTCGATGGATTCGGACGAATAATCACTCACAGAGATGGTTGCTCACGAGCTAAAAAAGACTTTAGGGATCGAGAAAGAAGCTGCCCCCGATTGTACACGAGGCAGAGCCTTGGGGCCGTGCTGGCCTCTAGAGATATCCGCCGGCGTCGCGATCCACGGGGAAGATCTGCGATTCAGCGCGGGAAACGCCCGTATTCAGACTGCCATCCGGTGCCAGTTCAAGCCAGCGGTAGCCGGGGGCTCGCGTATCGACGGCAAAGTCCACCTGTTGGGGCAAAAACTGCACGCAGGTCGATGGCGTACACAGCAGGCGAAGATCGTTGCACTGCTGATCAAGCTCCTGGTGCACGTGGCCCCAGAGCACAGACCGCACAAGGGGGTACCGCCCGAGAAGCTCAAAAAAAGCTTTGGCATCGGAGACCATCTGCTGGTCCAGCCATTCGCAACCCACCGGCACCGGTTGGTGGTGCAGACAAACCAGAGAGTACAGGCCTTCGGCCTGGCCGGCCTCCAGGCAAGCCTCCAAACGCCGGAGTTCAGGGGCGCCCAGATGACCACCAACTTCACCGGGAATCTGGGAATCCAACAGCACAATCTGCCAGGCGCCGACGCGAAGCTCGCCGGGCAGCCGCTTCGCACCACCTACCTCAGCCATGGCATCGCGAAGGTCATGGTTGCCGGGCAGCCAGTAATGCTCGGTGGTTAACTGATCGAAGTAGCCCACCAATCGCGCGTAGGCGTCCTGGGCGCCGGAATCCGCCAAATCCCCCGTACCCAGAATCAGGTCGGGCTCGGGGTATTCCTCCGCCACCAGCTTAATCACGGCCTGTAGGGAATAGTCCGTATCCAAACCCAGCAGCTTACCGCCCTCGTAGGCTTTGAGATGGGTATCGGTTAGCTGCACGATCCGCACCGTGTCGCTACTCGCCCTCAGCTGTGTAAAGCCGTTATCCATCGAGGTGGTCGCCAGAACGCCTTTTAGGCGTGTTCCGCCCCGGGTTTGAGACCGGGTTTCTTACCCGACGGCGTGGCCGTTGACTCATCCCCGCTGGCCTCATCGTCGCCTCCGATACCAGCAGCGGCACGGGGTATGGGGAGTTCGGCTTCGCCAAAATGCAGACAGTGAGAGAGCCAGTCGGCGAGGAACTTGTTTTGCTGAAGTTTTTCGTCCTGCTGGTGCATGGCGGGATTGGGGTAGGAATACCGACCCTGGACCCGGCGATGGGTTGTCGACGCTACGGGAGCGCCGTCAAAACCGGCAAAGTCCGTAACTTCTAACATGCCAGCGTCGTGGTAGGCGCGCGCATCGATACGCAAGGGATTTAACCAGGCAAGGTCTCTTTGTTTGAAACCCGTCGTGTCGGTGTCGTTTCCACGCTCAGCAACATCTCGCGGTTGCGTGTCGACCGCTGGGCCCCGTAGGCATTGAAGACGAAACACCGTGGTGTAACGCGTCCGCTCGATCACGTCTATCCGGATCCTGGCCGCAGCGATGGAAAACTGCCGGGCGTTACTGCCCTCGTAATCGGGAAACAAGCGCAACACTCGTGCGTAATTCGCCTCACACAGGGCGTGAAGCTCACGAAGGTCTACTTTGTAGCCTCTATTCACCGCCTAGCAATTCCCATGGACATCAAACACCTGTCTACTTGAAACACCCGTACTACTTGTTGCACGACCTGCCACCTGACGTTTCTTGAACCAACAGAGCGCCGGAATACGTACTTAGCTGCGTATCTAACACGCCACTACCGTAAAAACGTTGAAACGTGCCCTTCCTGCGACTGATTGCGGCCTCAAAGGTAGCTCTCAATCGAGTGTACCACCTAAGATTGGACCCACGTGCGGCGTTCCTTCGTCACTTTTCAGCAATGCGAAGCGGTCGGCATTACTGATAGAATTCGCGCGGCGCTTGAGTAGCCCAAGGACCCATTTTATGCAGTTTTCAAGAAAGGCCATCGCGCACAGTCTGTGCATCGGTGCGGTGTTTGCGACGGTGACCTTCGGCGCCCAGGCAGAGTCCCTGCGCGATATCTACGAACTGGCGCTGGAGAATGATGCAACGCTCAAGTCCCAGCAGGCCCAGTACCTGGCCGGCCTCGAGGACGAGAAAGCCGCGCTCGCACAGTTGTTACCCCAGGTCGATGCCCGACTCAGCTACCAGGATTCCGACACCGATACGACGAGCCCTGGTTTCCTGGGTTTTGATCCCGATGGCGCGCCGATCGTCGGCGATATTCTCGATAACACGAATATCGATACTCAGGGCTACGAGGTATCTCTGCGCCAGGCCATCTTTAATCTTCCGGCGTGGTTTTCCTTCCAGTCCGGCAAAGAACTGTCTCGTCAGGTGGAAGCTACCTTCGCCGCAAACCAACAGAGCCTTATCGTTCGCGTCGTGGAAGCGTATCTCGCTGTTTTACGTGCTCAGGACAATCTCCGCGCGGCCCAGGCCCGAGAAGAGGCGTTTGGTCGGCAGCTTGAACAGAACCAGCAGCGATTTGAAGTGGGTCTAATCGCGATTACCGATGTCTATGAATCCCAGGCCGCCTACGACCTCGCCCAGGTAGATCGCATTCAGGAAGAAAACAATGTTGCTGTGGCCCTGGAGAACCTTACGGTGCTCACCGGCAAGCGCCACGATACCCTGGATATACTGGTCGAAGACTTCGATGCAATTCCCCCAGAACCTGCCGACCGCAGTGCCTGGGTAGAGTTTGCTATGGCCAATAACTTCAACCTCAAGGCCGCCCAATACGCCGAAGAGGCCGCTCGGCAGAACGCCCGGGCCCGACGCCTGGCTCACGCACCGACCGTTAACGGCACGGCGAGCTATTCCGATTTTGAAACCGACGGCTCACGTTCCCAGGATCCGGCGGGTCTGTTCCTCTTCCCGCCAGATCAAGAGCAAGAGCGCACGGTCTGGGGTGTAGAACTCAGCATGCCTCTCTCCACCGGGGGTGCCATCAGTGCCGAGCGTCGCCGCGCCGCGCAACAGTTCAATTCAGCGCGGGAAGAGCGTATCAATCTCACGCGTCAGACCGTTACGGATGCGCGCTCCCTGCACATGACCGTGGTTAACGATGTAGCTCGCGTGAAAGCTCGCCGCCAGGCGATCGTATCCTCGCGGAGCGCCCTGGACGCCACCCAGGCCGGCTATGAGGTAGGTACTCGAAATATCGTGGATGTGCTGAATGCGCAAAACACGCTATTCGCCGCCGTCCGGGACTACGCCAACAGCCGCTACGACTACATCGTGAATACGCTGCGTCTCAAGGAACAGGCGGGTTTGTTGAGCCCAGAGGATGTCATGAAGCTGGACAGCTTCCTGGAGCAAGCTCCCGCACCGACCAGCTCAACGGTCGGCAGCAAATAGCTCAGCTTGCCGGCGCCAGGAGCCGCTCCACGGAGCCGGTGACGGCGCCCAAAGCACCTCGATTACTCTCCATGACCGTGAGCGCGGCCTGACCGCGGCGCTCACGTTCCGCCGCATCCCCCAGAAGCGCTCTTCCCGCACCGACAAGACCAGACACATTCACCACCTGCTCCAGCGCACCCGCTGCAAGCAGGCGCTCGGTGACATCGGCGAAGTTGTACATGGACTCTCCGCACAACACCGGCACGCCCCAAACCGCCGCTTCAAGGGGGTTGTGGCCACCGTTCGAGACAAAGCTGCCACCGATCACCGCTACATCGGCGGTCCCGAACAGCATCAGCAGCTCGCCCAGGGTATCGACAAGCATTACCTGGGTATCCGCGAAAGGCTCCGCATCCTGGGATCGAGCGCGAACTCGTAAACCCTGCTTTTCGCAAAGACTGCGCACGGCAGGAAAACGTTCCGGATGACGGGGAGCCAACAACAAGAGGAGATCGGGGTGATACGCGCGCAAGGCCTCACAGGCTTCGAGAATGAATTCATCTTCACCTTTATGGGTGCTGGCGGCGAGGAGCACGGGTCGATGATCGAGATCCCAAGACTCCCGAAGCTGCGCAGCGCGAAGACGCAAGCTCTCATCGATCTGAATATCAAACTTCATGCTGCCAGAAACTCCTATGTGAGCGGGATCTAGCCCAAGCTGAAGGAATCGGTCCGCGTCGGCGCTGGCCTGCGCCGCCACCCAATCGAGGGATCGGAGCATTTCGCGAGTGGTTTTTGGAAATCGCGCATAACCGGCCGCAGAGCGCGCCGAAAGGCGAGCGTTAGCGAGGATTACCTTGCATCCGGCGTTATGAGCGAAATGCAGCATGTTGGGCCACAACTCCGTCTCCATGAGTATAAGTAGCGCCGGGCGGGTACGTTGCAGAAAGCGCTTCACCGCACCGGGCGTATCCCAGGGGGCGTAGACATGAGCTACGCGGTCTGCAAACAGCTTGCGAACCTGCGCTGAGCCCGTAGGTGTGGTGGTGGTGATCAGCAACTGATACTCGGGGTAATCCGCCAGTAGGCGCTCCACCAGGGGGCGGGCGGCCAAGGTCTCCCCCAGAGATACCGCATGCAACCAAAGGACGGGACGATCATCCACAAGAGCTGGGAAAACGCCGAGCCGCTCTGGCAGACGCTTCCGGTAAGCAGGCGATTTGCGCGAGCGCCAAAGCTTGCGCAGCACGATGAACGGCAGCAGACCAACCAGCAGAGCGTTGTAGACATGGCGCATAGGGCGCACGTCCCCGTGACTTGAAGGCTCAAGGATAACCAGCGGCCTGTCCGGACACCACCACGGAACGCTTGCCAGCCATGAAGACGGTGGTTACTGTCGTCGCCCCTCGTTTTTGGTACTGACCATGTCGCCCGGTGAATCGCCTTCGAAACCCAGCGGAATAACACTACAGCTACCCATGGATATGAATCAGGTAAGGGGATTCTTGTCCGACGCCGAAGGGGAGGCCCTGTTTCGCCACGCGGCAGCGCTTTCCGGTAGCGCTCCCGCGGTAGAAATAGGCAGCTATTGCGGCAAATCCACCGTGTACCTGGGACTTGGCTGCCGTGCCTCGCAACGGGCCCTCCTGGCTGTTGACCACCACCGTGGCTCCGAGGAACACCAGCCCGGCGAGTTCTTTCACGATCCAGAACTGGTTGACGACCAGGGCGCGTTTTCGACCCTGGCGACATTTCGCCAGACCTTAAAAGCCGCGCAGCTCGAAGATATTGTCATACCCATGCTCGCCTCATCGACCCAGGTGGCGAGGGTCTGGCCCGGGCCCATCAGCATGGTGTTTATCGATGGAGGCCACAGCCTGGATACGGCGCTGGCCGATTACCGCTGTTGGGCGGGGTACATCGAACGCGGGGGAATCCTCGCTCTCCACGATGTTTATCGGGGGCCGGAAACGGGCGGCCAGGCGCCTATGGCGGTCTATCGCCTGGCCCTGGCATCGGGCCTGTTTCGCGAACTCGAAGCCGTGGACAGTTTGCGAGTCTTCGAAAGGCTGGGCTGAATCCCGTCGTCGGGGAGGGCCTCAACCCCGCGAGCGGCGCGAAGCTCGACCCTTGGCAAGCTCGTCCACCGCCACCCCTCGAAGCTCCACCGAGGTAAACAGGCGAGCGGCGGCCGTATGCTCCGTTAGGGCATCTGCAGCCAAAAGCACCGCACCGGCAGTCCAGGTCGGACGCTCATCGGGCCAAAGAAGGTCCTCAACGAACTGGTACCCGGTCCAGTAGTCGCCCGTATCGGAGCGCCACTGGTGCAACCAGCTATACAACTCCACGGCTCGGGCATGGTCACCCGCCGCCAACAGCGCCATGACCAGCTCACAGGATTCGGCAACGGTGACCCAGGGCTCTTCGACAACGCAGCGACACCCCATACCCTGCTCTACGAACTCAGACCAGCGCGCCGCGAGGCGCTCCCGAGCGGCAGGGCCGTCGATGGCACCGCTAAGAACGGGGTAGAACCAATCCATGGAGTAACGCGCTTTGCTCTCCCAGGTTCGATCAAACCGTTCCGGTCGCTCCCGCAGAGCTACGCCCAGGCGCTCTCGGGCCAACAACCATTCGGGTCGCTCATCGCCCATCGTGACCGAAATGTTGTAAGCGCACTCCAGGCTTTTGTAGATGGAGCTACAGCCCGTAATGAGGGCGTCACCCTTGGACACGCCGTTCTCATCGACGGCCCAATCGATTTCGCCGTACTCCGATTGCAAGCTGAGGACAAAGTCCACGGCAGCCTGCACCATGGGCCAGTGCTCGGCCAGGAAAGCTTCGGAATCACTGATCAGGTAGTGATGCCATACACCCGTTGCCACATAGGCGACAAAGTTGCTCTCACGACGCTCACGATTATCCGGTGTACTGTCGCGATAGGCCGCCCACCAGCTACCGTCCTCAAGCTGTTCCCTGGCCAGCCACCGATAAGCCCGCTCAGCCGCGTCCCATTCACCGCCGATGGACAGGCCCATGGCCGCTTCCACATGATCCCAGGGATCAGCATAGTTGCCGGGTGACCAGGGAATCTCACCGCTGGGTAGCTGCGCGTCTTTAATGGCGGCAACGGTGGGCGCGAGAAAGTCCCGGGGAAATAGACCGGCGGTAAAATAGGGGCCGCTCACCGGGATGGCGCTCCGCGGGAAGCTGACAAACTCGGGCAGCCCGGATTCGAGCTTCCCTTAAGAAAGTACATCACTACGCTTTTACCAAGGGTGGGATTCAACGCGCGCTCCAGGGCGCGCGTCAGGGACGGTTGCTGCATCATATCCCAGACCAGCAGGCGATGATATTGGCGCACCAGCCAGTTGCTGTCGCGCTTTTTCCAGAACAAACACTGCAACCACCAGTAAATCGTGTGCAGCGCATGAGCGCCGTGGCGGTAGTAGTTTTCAAAACCCGCGGCTTCGATTTCTCCGCAGAGTCGGTCCGCATTGAAAATGCGTAAGTGCCCACCCAACACCTGGTGATACTCCCGAGACAAGGACCAGCAAACCTTTTCGCACCAGGCCCGGGGTACGCTGGCACACAGGCGGCCACCGGGCTTCAGGACCCGGTGGATCTCTTCAAGGGCCGCACGATAGTTCGGGATGTGTTCGAGCACTTCACTGCAGATCACCGCATCAAAACTGCCATCGGCAAAGGGCAGGCGCAGGGCATCACCGGCCATGACCGCGAATAAGGCGGCTTCAGTCTCCGCGGGAGAAACGCTTTCGCGAAACTCCGCTTCCCGTTGTTGCGCCGTGCTCAGATCATCGAGAGAAAGATCCACGCCAATCGCGTCTACCCCATCGAGCACCGCCGCAGCGATAACGTGACGGCCCTCGCCGCAGCCCAGGTCCAGAATCCGTTGACCCGGTTCCAGGGGGAAAAAATCGCGGTCAACGGTCTGCATCGCGAATCACCTCCCGGTAGTAGGCAACCAATTGCTCAGCGCAAACGCTCCAGCTGAAACGCTCAAGAATACGCGCGCGACCCGCTTCTCCCAGGCGCTGGCGGGCCGTTTCATCGTCGAGGAGCCCGGCAATAGCCTTCGCAAGACCCTCTCCATCGGCCGTATCAACAAGCACGCCTGCGTCGGCAACGATTTCCGGCAAGGCCCCGCCATTGGTGGACACGACCGGCACTCCACAAGCCATGGCTTCCCCGGCGGGTAACCCAAAGCCCTCGTAGATGGACGGTACCACGGCAATGGTGGCTTCCGCGTAGTAACGCACTAGCGCCGCAGTGCTGATGCCGGAAACAAACTTCACCCGATCCTGAAGCTCCAGTCGACGCAGCAGTTGTTCCGTCTTGCCCCCCGCCTGGGGTTTGCCCACCACCAGAAGTTCCAGCTCTGGATAGCGGGGCAGAAGCTGGTGGTAAGCCTTTATGAGATAACGAAGGCCCTTGAGGGGAGCGTCCGCCGATGCGGTCGCCATGAGGCGCTGCGCATGTCGAGAAACCGACGGTTGGGGACAAAACACCGCCGTGTCGATACCGTTGTAAATCAGGTCGATGTCCTGCAGGGGCCGACGAAAGTCTGCAGCTATGTCCTGGCGGGAACGCTCCGACACGGTGATCACATGGCGCAGACGACGAATAACCCGCCCCTGCATGCGCAAAAACCCATGCCAACGACGCACCAGTAAACGCTCCGGCAGGCTTCGCGCGGCGCGCAAGGCGATGCGCAGATCGTGAGTTATGGGGTGGTGCACGGTGGTCACCACAGGAAAGCCTTCCCTCTGGAGCTTGAGCACGCCGTAGCTCAGACTCTGATTGTCGTGAATCAGGTCGTAGGCACGACCGTGCCGATGGAGATACTTACGCACCCGGCGACCGAAGGTATAGGGCTCGGCGAAACCACCCGTCAGCTTGCTGCACCATTCGAAAACATCCGAAAAAGAGCGCAGGTGACGAGGCCTTAGGGAACCCAAACCGTTGACGAAAAGATCGAGGCTGGGAATCCGTATCAAACGCACGCGGGGATCGAGCTCCGGGTAGGGCGGGCCGGAAATCACATCAACGCGATGTCCCGCATCTACCAGCGCCTTGCTCAAGTAGTGCAGGTAAATACCCTGGCCGCCGCCGTGCGGTTGGCTTCGATAGCCCAGCAGGGCGATATACAGGGGGCGATCCATGGTGGGTGCTTAAGTGGGGGAGTCAGCTTTGGGCGGGCAGGCCGCGCATTGTATACGCGGAGCAACGCCTTACAAGGGCGAGAAATGAACCCAGCTATGCACTTTTGCACACTTCAAAGGCTTTGGGCGGCGCGTAAACGTTGATCCGGGAGATCGCCGAACAGGCCATCGATAAGGCGTTCGTAGTCTAACGCCCGGTGGCAAACACCGTCGGCCCTTCGATCTTCAAAGGAGGCGCTGAGATTCAGAGCGCAAAGGGTCTCCCGGTGGCCGGCTCGCAAAAGGGCCGTGGCTTCGCCGTCACGGCCCAGGAGTTCCGCCATAACCAAAGGTGCCAACATGCCGACCCGCTCTTCCACCGCAAAAGACGCGATGTTGTGCCAGGCCGTGAGCAGTTTGGGGCCGATGAACTGGGGCACAACGGGAGCCTTGGCCTGGTGGAGCAAATGGCTGGCTCGATCCAGATAAAACGGCAGAGTGACGGAATCACGATCAAACTGCATCCAGGCGTTGTGGATCTTGCGGTAGGGGTGCAAGCGCTCGTCTCGGTGTTGTACCCAGCACTCTCGACCAAAGCGATCCCCTCTATGGGGTTGGAAGTCCGCCAAGATCAGCAGATCGGCATCGCACCATATGGCTTGTTCGAAGCCCTCGGCCAACACTTCACGAAGCCATAGGAGGCGGGCCAGATCGCTCAATACTACCGGCTGCGCGGCGTGACGATTGCGTAGGACAGTCGGCACGCGCCCAAACAATTCGTCGCCCTCGCGGCGATAAGCAAAACCCTGGCGCCCAGCCCAGGACTCCACCGATGCACAGCAACGCCCTTGCCAGCCGTTCAAACGCCCGGGGTTTTGGGACTGCAAAACGATGACCGACAAAGAAACCCCCAAAACAGGTGTAAAGCCAAAAACGCGAACTCAATCCACGCGCAGTGTATAGCGGGTCGATATAATGCCCGTCCTGCACAGGTAGAGCACAGGAATCATGAACAGCGAATACAAGGGGATCATTCTCGCCGGTGGCTCGGGCACCCGCCTCCACCCGCTCACCAGTACCGTGAGCAAGCAATTGATGCCCGTGTATGACAAGCCAATGATCTATTACCCGCTGGCGATTCTCATGGAAGCGGGTATTCGCGACATTTTGGTGATCACCACACCCCGGGACCAACTCGCCTTCGCGGACCTTCTCGGCGGCGGTGAGCAATGGGGCATCAACATCAACTACACGGTTCAGCCCAGTCCCGATGGCCTGGCCCAGGCTTTTCTTTTGGGCGCCGACTTTGTCGGCAATTCCCCCGTGAGCCTCGTCCTGGGGGACAACATCTTTTACGGCGATGGTTTTTCCAAGAGTCTGGCCCACGCTTCGCAGCGCAGTCGCGGAGCGTCTGTTTTTGCCTACTACGTGACGGACCCGGAGCGCTACGGTGTTGTGGACTTCAACGCCGATGGCGTGGCCCAGGGCATCGAGGAAAAACCCGCTAACCCCCGCTCCCACTATGCGGTTACGGGTCTCTATTTCTACGACAACGACGTTATCGATATCGCCCGAAACATCCAACCCTCGGCCCGGGGGGAACTGGAAATCACCGATGTGAACCTGGCCTATCTAAAACGCGGTGACCTCCATGTGGAGGTTATGAGTCGCGGCACGGCGTGGCTCGACACGGGGACCCACAACTCCTTGCTGGACGCGGCAAACTTTATTCGCGTCGTCGAAGAGCGCCAGGGACTGAAGATCGCCTGCCCCGAAGAAGTGGCCTATCGGAAAGGCTATATCGACGCCACCCGGCTAGCTTCCCTCGCCGCCCCCCTGCGTAAAAGTGGCTACGGCGAGTATTTGATGGGCCTGCTGCGGGAAGAAGGTGCGGTTCGCGATGCAATTTGAAGCCACATCCCTACCCGGCGTCTATGTGATCACCCCGCGGGTTTTTGGTGATGAACGGGGCTTCTTCTTAGAAAGCTGGAATGCCGAAACCTTCCGCGATGAAGGCTTTGATCTGCATTTCGTGCAGGACAATCACAGCCGTTCGGCCCGGGGAATACTCCGAGGTCTGCACTACCAGACCCGCCACAGCCAGGGAAAGCTGGTGCGGGTAACTCAGGGCAGCGTCTTCGATGTGGCGGTGGATTTGCGCCGCGACTCACCGACCCTCGGGCAGTGGTTTGGCATGACCCTGGACGCGGAAAAGCAACAGATGCTGTGGGTGCCGCCGGGGTTCGCCCATGGCTTTTACGTCACATCGGAGTACGCCGACTTTCAGTACAAGTGCACCGACCGCTACGATCCCGAAGCAGAAGTAAGCATCGCCTGGAATGATCCCACCATCGGCATCGACTGGCCCCTTGTGGATGGTCAGGAACCCAGGCTTTCGGATAAAGACGCGAACGGTTTGGCGTTTACGGAAGCACCGCGCCTTCGCTAGGGCCGTTTAAGCCAGCGCGCGCGAATGGGAAGACGCGCCCGGTGAGGAGAAAGCCCTGGCTCAGGGCAACAGAGGCCGCCACCAGCGCTCATTTTCCAGGAACCAATCCAGGGTCCGCTCGATGCCCGTCTCAAAGGTTTCCAGCGGCGCGTAGCCCAACTCTTCCATGATTCGACCGGCATCAATGGCGTAGCGCCAGTCGTGGCCGGCGCGGTCCGTCACGAACTCGATAAGCTCGTGGGCCGATTTCCCCTGTGCCGGTGCGGCCTCAGGAAACCGTGCAGCCAGAGTTGTGTCGGCGGCGAAACGCAGGTCCATGCGCTCACAGAGCAAACGGACAATGGCCAGGTTGTTCCATTCGTTGTTTCCACCAATGTTGTAGCTTTCGCCGACCCGCCCCTTGTCCAACACCAGGTCGATACCTCGACAATGATCGTCCACATACAGCCAATCGCGGATATTGCTTCCATCGCCGTACACGGGCAGCGCCAACCCCCGAAGAATGTTGGTGATGCACAGGGGAATGAGCTTCTCGGGAAAATGATAGGGCCCGTAGTTGTTCGAGCAGTTGCTGGTGCTTACCTGAAGACCATAGGTGTGGTGGTAGGCCCGCACCAGATGATCGGAAGCCGCTTTACTGGCGGAGTAGGGCGAGTTGGGCTGGTACTGCTGCGCCTCGTGGAAGCCCGGGTCCTCCGGTGCCAGTGATCCATAGACCTCGTCGGTGGACACGTGGTGAAAGCGATGGTCTTTGCCACTGCCGGCGAGCCATACGCTGCGCGCTGCTTTGAGCAAGCTATGGGTGCCGATGATGTTGGTCTCGATAAAGGTATCGGGGCCGCTAATGGATCGATCCACGTGGCTCTCGGCGGCGAAATGTACGAGGGTGCTTACTCCCTCGTCGCGCAGCAGGGCTTCCACCCGGGCTTCATCTCGAATATCCGCCTCGACAAAGGAGAAACCCTCCTGGGATTCCAGGGCCGCTAGATTGGCTCGATTGCCGGCGTAGGTGAGCGCGTCGTAGGCAATGATGCGATCTTCGGGATGGGCTCTGCGCCAATAGTGCGCGAAGTTTGCGCCGATAAAACCCGCGGCGCCGGTAATTAGCAGCGTTTCTGCCATGTTCCCTATCCTTAGTTTGGTCCTTTACCTGAGCCTTTGATCAGGGCTTTTAGTCTGACTTTTTAATTTGAACAAGGGTCTTCCGCAATTGCTCCCGCCAGTGCACGGGCTGAAGCTCCAGATCTCGCCAGCTTGCCGTCTTATCCAGGACACTGTAGGCCGGTCGGCGGGCGGGCGTTGGGTAGTCTTCGCTGCGGATCGGCACCACCTGGGCGGCGTCCTCAATGAGTCCAAGGGCTTTCGCCTCCTCGCCGATGGCCACGGCGAAGTCGTACCAGCTGCACACACCGGCATCACTCCAGTGATAGATACCCGCCAGGGTCGGCCG
>DIYG01000174.1 GCA_002428935.1 Halieaceae bacterium UBA6060 | reverse complement strand
GATACCCTCCGTGGTGATATAAAACAGGTGCCCTCGATGTACTCTGCCTTGAAGCACGAAGGTAGACCATTATACGAATATGCGCGAAAAGGAATTGAGATTGAACGTCCGGCTCGGCCTGTCACGATTTATCGTCTCGAGCAAACGGCTCTGCGAGACGAAGAAATCGACCTGACAGTCGAGTGCTCAAAAGGCACTTATATCCGTTCCTTAGTAGAAGATTTGGGGCAGGCGCTGGGGTGTGGGGCGCATGTCAGCATGTTGCGACGCTTCAAGGCGGGACACTTTGAGCTTGAGCAGTCAGTCAAGCTGGCTGACCTGGTAGATCTAGAAGGCGATTTTGAGTCTCTGGATGCCTACTTGTTGCCTACAGATGCGCTGTTACCGGATTTCCCCTTTGTTTTTGTAAATAATTCGCTTGGAAGGTCGCTATTGCACGGACAAGCAGTTAGAATACCGCCCTCAAAAATTACCGGTCTAGCGCGCTTGTATGTTCCTGCGCTGGAAACGCAGCCTGACTTTGGTGCTGAACAGTCAGCGAAGGTAGGGCAAGAAAGTAAGCCAGATATGGCCATTAGCCGATTTGCTGGCGTTGTTGAGGTCAATGCGGAAGGTGAGGTGATACCCAAGCGACTCGTGACCTTTGACGAAGAAAACGTATTTTAGGAAACATAGCTGTAAATATGCGCGGTTATGTTTTGTTGTTAGATGACGCATATTGAGGAAATGAACATGGCACTAAGTGCAGAAGAAAAAGCAAAAGTAGTAAGTGAGTATCAGCAAGCAGAAGGCGACACCGGTTCACCTGAAGTTCAGGTAGCGTTGTTGACTGCAAACATCAACAAGCTACAGTCTCACTTCAAGGCAAATTCACACGATCACCACTCTCGTCGTGGCTTGATCCGTATGGTTAACCAGCGTCGTAAGTTGCTGGACTACTTGAAAGGCAAGAATGCTGATCGTTACGTTGATCTGATCGGTCGTTTGGGCCTACGTCGATAAGGCGGCTTATAATCTGTGCAAGTATTTTCTAGCCGGATTAACCAAGAATAAAAAGTACCGGACAACTCTGAATTGAGGGGTCCGGTACTTTTTTGTTTTAGAGCGGTTTGTTTTAGAGCGGTTTGTTTTAGAGCAGCTTGTTTTAGCTGTTAGATATACAGCGAAGTGTTTTACTAAGAATGAAAGGAGTTTTGTGGCTTATCCATAAAGTTTTATAGCTGAGTGTTTTGGCCCGCTAAGCAAGTTTGAGTCGCTTGGTCGGTGCAAGAATATTCACGCATAAAGCTTTGTTGGTTGATGTTCTGCAGAACCCTTTCGATTGAGAACTTTGAAAGATTAAGGAGCGGACGTGAATCCGATTACTAAGCAATTTCAATATGGCAATTCGACAGTCACTATAGAGACGGGTCGTATTGCTCGTCAGGCGGCAGGTTCTGTACTAGTAACTGTTGACGATACAGCGGTACTTGTCGCAGTAACAGCGGCGAAAGAGCCAAAGCCTGGCCAAGATTTTTTCCCATTGTCAGTGCACTACCAAGAGAAGCAATACTCTGTAGGTAAAATCCCTGGTGGTTATATCAAGCGTGAAAGCCGTCCTTCCGAGAAGGAAACGCTAACGTCGCGTTTGATCGACCGTCCCATTCGCCCATTGTTCCCCAATGGCTTTATCAACGAAGTTCAGGTTGTTTGTACGGTTATGTCCGCAAGCAAGAACCAAGATCCTGATATTGCTGCGATGATTGGTACCTCTGCTGCACTGGCCGTTTCTGGTGTGCCATTTAACGGCCCTATCGGTGCTGCACGTGTTGGCTTCACTGACGAAGGTGGATACGTACTGAACCCAAATAACGAGTACCTCAAAGACACCTTGCTGAACATGGTGGTTGCGGGTACGGAAGATGCCGTACTCATGGTTGAGTCTGAAGCGCGAGAGCTGACAGAAGACGAAATGCTGGGCGCAGTTCTGTTTGCGCACAAAGAGATGCAAGCCGTGATTCAGGCGGTTAAGGAGTTTGCTGCTGAAGTCGGTACTGAAACTTGGGACTGGTCACCTGAAGCGGTAAACACAGAGCTGGCGTCTGCCATTGAGTCAAATTTCGCGGAAGGCATTAAGTCTGCTTACTCGATCAGTGAGAAAATGGAGCGTTACTCGGCGATCTCCGAACTTAAGTCGAAAGCAGTCGAAACACTTGTTACAGAAGACGAGAACTCTCCTTCTGAAGAAGATGTTAAGTCTTACTTCAGCAAGCTTGAGAAGAAAGTGGTTCGTAGCCGTATCATTGCGGGCGAGCCTCGTATTGACGGTCGTGACACGGCAACAGTTCGTCCGATTAAAGTCGAAGTGGGTGTACTGCCTAATGCTCACGGTTCTGCATTGTTTACGCGTGGCGAAACGCAGGCAATCGTAGCAACGACTCTAGGGACGACTCGCGATGCGCAAATCGTTGATGCGCTGGAAGGTGAGTACAAAGAAAACTTCATGCTGCACTACAACTTCCCTCCTTACTCTGTAGGTGAGTGTGGTCGTATGGGCGCGCCAGGTCGTCGTGAAATCGGCCATGGTAAGTTGGCTAAGCGTGGCGTTCAGGCTCTGATTCCGACTGAAGAAGAATTCCCATATGCAATTCGTTGTGTTTCTGAGATCACTGAGTCTAACGGTTCAAGTTCCATGGCTTCTGTATGTGGTAGCAGTTTGGCGCTAATGGACGCTGGTGTACCTCTGGCAGCACCCGTTGCGGGCATCGCAATGGGTCTTGTTAAAGAAGGTGACGGCTTTGCTGTACTGACGGATATCCTAGGTGATGAGGATCACTTGGGCGACATGGACTTTAAAGTAGCGGGTACTGACGAAGGTATCACTGCACTGCAGATGGATATCAAGATCGAAGGTATCACCGAGCAGATCATGGAAATCGCTCTGGAACAGGCCCTGCAGGCTCGCCTGCATATCCTTGGCCAGATGAACACGGTTCTCGACGCGCCTCGTCAGGTTACCTCGGAGAACGCACCGAGCATGGTCACCCTAAAGGTCGATTCCGACAAGATCCGCGACATCATTGGTAAGGGCGGCGCTACGATCCGTTCTATTACCGAAGAGTCGGGTGCTACGGTAGATATCGATGACGACGGCACCGTGAAAGTCTTCGGTCAGGATCAAAGCTCTCGCGACAAGGCGGTAGCAATGATTGAAGAGATCACCGCGGAAGCCGAGGTGGGTGCGATCTACACGGGTCGTGTGGAGCGCATCGTCGACTTCGGCGCGTTTGTTAACATCTTGCCGGGTAAAGATGGCCTCCTGCACATTTCCCAGATCGCCAATGAGCGGGTGGAGAATGTCTCGGACCATCTCTCCGAGGGCGATGAGATTCGCGTGAAGGTTCTGGATGTGGATCAGCGTGGTCGGATCAAGCTGTCCCTCAAGGAACTCCTCGAAGACGAAGGAGAGCAGGTTGAGGAAGCCGGTAACGCTTGATTCGTCGGCGTGATGGAATAAGGGGCGCTTCGGCGCCCCTTTTTGCTGGTGCCCGGGATGGGTGCCGGGTGCCTGGGATTAGAAATGGGAGTCGGACATGCAGCTATCCCTTTGCATGATCGTCCGGGATGAGGCGTTCTTTATCGAAGAGTGCTTGTCCTATGCGCGACCGTATGTCGATGAAATCGTTGTGGTGGACACGGGGTCCGTGGACGGTACCCAGGATATCGTTCGACGATATGCCGATACGCTGCTTGATTTCCCCTGGGTGGACAACTTTTCCGCCGCACGCAATACGGGCCTCGAGGCTGCCACCGGTGACTGGATTCTGGTGCTGGATGCGGATGAGCGAGTCGTCGCCGAGGACTTTGCTGTTCTCCGACAGGCCATGGTTACGGACGAGTTTGATGGCTACTACCTGCAAACGCGCAACTACATGAACCGTCAGCCCGGGGGTTGGCGACCCGTGGAGGTAGACGATCCCAACACCCGGGGTTTTGCCGGTTTCACCACCCATCGCATCATGAAGCTCTTTCGTCGCCGCGACGATATCCGTTATCGCGGGCGTGTTCATGAAATCGTTGACGGATCGGTGGCGGAGTCAGCGCGGGGTGAATTGCCCGCGATCATCCATCACTACGGCGATGCCAATGACGATAAGCCCCGCCGGGAGCGAGCGCTGCGTTATCTCGCCTTGATGGAAGAGGATTTGGCTCAAGAGGAGGATGCGCGTCTCCTGGCCATCGCGGGCTCCTCGGCCATGCATTTCGCCGGGGACTACACCAAGGCCGCGCGGTATCTACACCGGGCGGCCGATCTCGGCTACGAGCGGCAGATCACCCTTGAAAGTGCCGCCGAGGCCTATTACCGCGGTGGTAACTTTGGCACAGCCCTCTCCTTGTATAAAACCGTCTACGACGCGGGGAGCCGTTCTCCGGTGTTGTGTTTGAACCTGGCCAACCTCCTGGTCCGTAGTGGCGACAAAACCCGGGGCAAACAGCTCTTGCAGGAGTGCCTGGATCTCGGGGGTATCGATCCAACAACCGACGGAGCCATTCGCGGCAATATCGAGTTTCTCTCCTCTTAGGCAGGTTGAGGGTCCAACCCGGGATACCCGGCAGGCACAAAAAAGGGCGCCGCAGCGCCCTGAGTTGAATGGGTATGTTTCCTAGCTCGCTCGATTGGCGATAAGGTCATCCACCACCGTGGGATCGGCGAGGGTCGATGTATCGCCAAGACTCCCCAGCTCGTTTTCGGCAATCTTGCGCAGGATACGACGCATAATCTTGCCCGAGCGAGTTTTGGGTAGACCAGGGGCCCACTGAATGACGTCGGGTTTGGCGATGGGGCCGATTTCCTTCACGCACAGCTTGACGAGCTCGGCTTTCAGTTCGTCCGTGGGTTCAACACCCTCCATTGGCGTTACGTAGCAGTAAATACCCTGGCCTTTTACATCGTGGGGGTAGCCAACCACGGCAGCTTCAGCAATCTGCTCGTGAAGCACCAGGGCGCTTTCGACCTCCGCCGTACCCATGCGGTGACCGGATACGTTCAGCACGTCATCCACCCGGCCGGTAATCCAGTAGTAGCCGTCCTCGTCGCGCATGGCACCATCGCCGGTGAAGTAGTAGCCCGCGTAGTTCTTGAAGTACGTGTCGACCATACGCTGGTGGTCGCCGTAGACGGAGCGGATCTGGCTCGGCCAGGATGATTTGACCACGAGATAGCCGGAGCCTGGCCCGTCGATCTCAGAGCCATCTTCCGCCAGGAGAGCCAGTTCTACGCCAAAGAACGGAAAGGACGCGGAGCCGGGCTTCATGGGGGTCGCCCCTGGGAGCGGGGTAATCATGTGAGCCCCAGTTTCCGTCTGCCACCAGGTGTCGACGATGGGGCAGCGACCATCTCCGATGGTATGGAAGTACCACTCCCAGGCCTCGGGGTTGATGGGTTCTCCGACGGTGCCGAGAATCCGCAGGCTTTTCCGCGAATGCTTGGTGACGAATTCATCGCCTTTGCCCTGCAGGGCGCGGATAGCCGTCGGGGCCGTGTAGAAAATAGATACGTTGTGCTTGTCGACAACTTCCCAACACCGGCCCGCGTCGGGGTAGGTGGGCACTCCTTCAAAAATCAGCGTGGTCGCGCCGTTGGCCAGAGGGCCGTAGACGATATAGGAGTGACCGGTCACCCAGCCCACATCCGCCGTACACCAGTAGATTTCGCCCTCGCGATAGTCGAACACGTATTTGAAGGTCATGCTGGCCTGGAGCAGGTACCCGCCGGTGGTGTGCAATACGCCCTTGGGTTTACCGGTGGAACCCGAGGTATAAAGAATGAACAGCGGGTCTTCCGCGTCCATGGATTCGGGTTCACAGTCGGTGCTCTGTTCGGCGGTGATCTCGTCGTAGTAAACATCTCGACCCTCCGCCATGGGTACATCTCCGCCGGTCCTGCGCACGACGATGCAGGTATCGACCGTGGGGCAGTCTTCCAAAGCCTTGTCGGCATTGGTCTTCAGAGGTACGACGCGGCCTCCACGGAGGCTTTCATCGCTTGTGATAATGGCCGAGCACTCGGCGGATTGAATACGATCTTTAAGAGCTTCGGGCGAAAATCCGCCAAACACGATGGTGTGTACGGCGCCGATACGGGTACAGGCCAGCATCGCATAGGCCGCCTCGGGGATCATGGGCAGATACAGGCAGACGCGGTCGCCGCGCTTTACGCCGCGGGCCCGCAGGGCATTGGCCAGGCGACAGACCTCGTCTTTAAGCTCCGCGTAAGTGATGGACTTGGTGTCTGCGGGATCGTCACCTTCCCAGATAATAGCCACCTGGTCGGCACGCTCTGGCAGATGTCGATCAATGCAGTTGACGCTGACGTTGAGCTTACCGCCGCTGAACCAGCTCGCCTGGCCGGCCACGAAATCATAGGAGCAGACCTCATCCCAGGGCTTGTCCCAGGTCAGAAACTTTTCCGCCATCTCTGCGAAGAAGGCGTCGCGATCATTGATGGAGCGATCGTACATCGCGGCGTAGTCACCGCTGGTGATGTGGGCGTCGGCGAAGTTTGCGGGAACGGGATAGACGGCAGTTTCGGACATCATGAAACCCTCAGTGTTATTAGCAAGAGCCCAAGCATAGGGCGCGGAGGTGCACGAGCAAGGCTACGTTGGTCTAATTTGCCTCGGGACCATGGTCGAAGGCATGAAGCCCGGTGCATCGTGGGGCCATCAGGGATTTGACGGTGCTGCGGGGCCTTTGGACCTCACTTACACCTATGCTTATCGGCGGGGCAGGAAAATGCGTCTCGCCGGGGCCTTCGCTACTTAGCCCCTGAGCCCGCAATACGATCAGCGTGTGGCGAGCATGCCCCAGTCGCCCGCGGGGTTGAGGCTGTGACGGACGTTATCGATCAGCCGTGTACTGCCCAGGCGTGCAGCGGCGAGGATGGCGACTTCCTCCGTGCTTTCATCGACGGCCCGCAGGGTACGGGCATCGCGGATAGCAAAGTAGTCCGGCACAAACCCAGCCTGGAGCAACTGCATGCGGGCATGGGATTCCAGCTGCAGAAAATTATCGAAACCGCAGGCAATGGCGTCTCGACAGTCCAACAGGCTTTTGTGCAGCAGCGGGGCAACCCGGCGTTGGTCCTCCGTGAGATAGCCATTGCGGGAGCTCAGAGCCAGGCCATCTTCATCACGCACCGTCGGCACGCCGACAATCTCCACATCCATGCACAGGTCCGCGACCATCTTGCGAATGATGGAAAGCTGCTGAAAGTCCTTTTCGCCAAATACGGCGAGCTGCGGCTGGACCATATTGAACAGCTTATTCACCACTGTGGCGACGCCATCGAAATGGCCCGGTCGGCTGCTGCCGCACAGGGTGTCAGACAGATCGGGCACCCGGATCACGGTCTGGCTATGGAGGCCTTCGGGGTAGATCTCCTCGACACCGGGGGTAAACAGATAGTGAGCGCCTTCGGCGAAAAGCTTTTCCCGATCTGCTCCCAGGGTTCGGGGGTAGGCGTCGAGGTCCTCGCCGGCACCAAATTGCATGGGATTTACAAAGATACTGACCACCACCACATCGCCGAGCTGCCGCGCTCGACGGACGAGTTCCAGATGGCCCTCATGGAGATTACCCATGGTCGGCACAAAGGCGATGCGCTCACCTTTGCCGCGATGGCTTCGCAGCGCATGCTGCAAGCCGCTGGTCGTTTCTGTGGTCAGCATATGTCGGCCCCGCTTGCGGTCAGGGTGGCCCGCTATGCCGTCGGGCCGTCAGTTTATGGCGGGTAGTCCCGCTCAGGGCGAGTGAGTATGCAGTGTATGTCAGAGGTGGGCAAGCTTCTTGTTTTGGACTTTAAATCGGCTTTTTGTTACCCAAAGGAACGGAAAACGTCACTTTTGTGCCACTGTAGCCGGCTAGTGAAGTAACACTCCGCCGAAGCTATCGCCGTCGCTTTTGGGGCCAGAATGGTCCCTCGATGGAGCTTCCACCACCGGGAGAGCTTAAGCCGTATAGCTTTGCTCTTCTCTCGGGTAGGCGCCGCTTTTCACCGCATCCACAAAGGCCTTCAGAGCGCCCTGGATACTCGTTTGTCCGGTCATGAAATTTTCCACGAAGCGCGGCTGGTGGGTAGAGAGTCCCAGGAGATCGTGGAGCACCAGTACCTGTGCATCGGTGCCAGGGCCGGCGCCGATACCGATGACCGGTATGTCTACCTTGGCGGTAATGTCTGTGGCCAGCGGTGCGGGAACACATTCGAGAAGCAGGATACTGGCCCCCGCGTCCTGGATTTCCACGGCGTCGGCGAGGATGGACTTGGCCTGCTTCGGAGTACGCCCCTGAACACGATAGCCGCCAAACACGTTGACGGACTGGGGGGTCAAACCCAGATGCGCGCAGACGGGAATACCCCGCTCGACGAGGGCCTGGATGGTGTCGGATAGCCAGACGCCGCCTTCGAGCTTGACCATCTGGGCGCCCGCCTGCATGAGCAATGAGGCGTTGCGCAGGGCTTCTTCCGTGTTGCCGTAGGACATAAATGGCATATCGGCCATGACCAGCGCCGAGTTCGCCACCCGGGCCACGCAGCGGGTGTGGTACTCCATATCCCGGATGGTGACGGGAATGGTGCTTTCATGGCCCTGCAAAACCATACCCAGGGAGTCCCCTACGAGCATGGTTTCGGCGCCCGCTTCCTCGATGAGGCGGGCGAAGGTCGCATCGTAGGCGGTAATGCAGACGAACTTGTCGCCCGACGCCTTGATCTTGTCCAGGGTGCTTATGGTGACTTTGGCCATAGCCTTGCCTTAACCGAAGAAGGTCGGATTGAAATAGTGACGGCCGCTGCGGATGTCCAGCAGATAGTCCACGAGGGGCAGATAGTCGCCGGTTCCTTCGGACAGGTCGATCATACTGGCGTTGACGATCAGCAAAGGCGCGCCATCGTAGTACAGAAAAAATTCGCTGTACACTTCGTTAAGCTGTTCCAAATAGCGCTTGTCGATGGTCTTTTCGTGCTGAATTCCCCGGCGCTCAATACGTTCCAACAGCACGTTGGTGGGGGCTTGAAGATAAATCACCAGATCGGGTTTCGGCGCGTCGATGGTGAGTTTTTGGTAGACCTTGTCGTAAAGCTCGAATTCGTCGCTATCCAGGTTGATACGAGCAAACAGGGGGTCTTTTTCTATTAGAAAGTCCGCCACGCGCACCGGTGAAAAGAGTTCCGACTGCCGCAGTTCTTGCATCTTCTGGGTGCGTTGAAACAAGAAAAACAATTGCGTCGCCAGGGCGGCCTCCCGACGGTTGCGATAGAAGCGCTCAAGGAAAGGGTTGTCCTCGGCGTCCTCAAGCAAAATCTCGTGATTGAAGGTTTCCGCCAGACGGCGGGCCAGCGTTGTCTTGCCGACGCCGATAGGGCCCTCCACAGCAATGTAACGAGGCGGTGTTCGTCCTCTCAGGTCCACGTCGCTCATGCCCAGGCCGTGTTGATTCGCGAAGGGGCACCATGCCACGCCAGCGAAGTTCTTTCGATAGGGTTGGTTGGGCAGCTTCTCAGCCAGTCCTCGAGGGTGCGCCCATCGATCCGGGTGTCGCCACCCAGGACATCAATCATGGGAAGGAGTACAAAATTCCGCGAGGTGATGCGGGGATGCGGCACGGTCAAGGTCGCGCTGTGAAGCTGCTCAGGGCCAAAGGTCAGCAGATCCAGGTCGAGCGTTCTTGGCCCCCAGCGCTGGGCGCGTATTCGTCCTGCCTCGGCCTCAATACGATGTAGTAGGGCTAACAGGTCCTCCGCTTGGTGGGTCCAATGCAGGGTGACGGCGGCGTTGAGGTAATCCTCCTGCTCGCCCGGGCCGATAGCGGCGGAGCGATAGATTGAAGAGCGGGCCACAATTCCTCTGCCACCGTGCGTTTCAAGGGCCTCGCTGGCGCGAAGGAGCGCAGCATGGGGGTCGCCCAGGTTTGCCCCGAGGCCTACACAACTCAGGGTCATGAAGGGGATGAGTTTCGTCGTCCGCCCCTGCGCCGTCGGCGGGGTGGACGACGCTCGTCACGACCGGCGGGTTTTACTTCAATGGGGCCATGTTCTTCCTGTAGCCGTGTCCAGATCTCGCCGAGACCGCCACAGTCTTCGCCGGCCTGTTCTCGCAGGAGGAGAAAATCGTAGGCCGCGCGAAAGCGCCGCTGGCTCATCAGCTCGACAACGCGACGGCCCTCGGTTTTTTTCAGCTTGGGCTGAAACTCCCAGATTTCGCGCATGGGCATGCTAAAACGTCGGGGAATGGCGATACGTTGACAGGCCTGGGCGGTGACCTCCTGACCTGCGCTGTGCAGGGCCGGGAAGGATTTTTCACCTTGCCGTTCCAATTGCTCCCGGCGCTCGCAGAGGGCGGGCCAGAGAATGGCAGCGAGGATGAATGCCGGCGTGACCGGTTTGTCGGCACGGATACGGTCATCGGTATTCGCCATGGCGGCGTCCAACAAGCTGGCGTAGAACGCGTTGCCGTCGGCCAAGCGGGCGCTGTCGGGGAACAGGTGTTCAAACATCTGATATTCCCGGAGCAGTTTGAGGGTCGCCTGGGCATTGCCCGTGAGAAACAACTTGCCAAACTCGTCAAACAGTCGCGCTGCGGGGATATCATCGAGGAGCTTGCCCAGGTTCTGGATGGGCTTCCGACTCCCGGTCTCGACGGCGAAGTCGAGCTTTGCCGCGAAGCGCACGGTGCGGAGCATGCGCACGGGGTCTTCCCGGTAACGCTTGTCGGGGTCACCGATGACCCGTATCTGGCGAGCTTTGAGATCCTCCAAGCCGCCGACCTGGTCAAAGACTTCAAAGCTGCCGCTGTCGTAATACAGGGCGTTGACCGTGAGATCCCGGCGTACGGCATCCTCTTCCAAGGTGCCGTACACATTATCGCGAAGCAGCAGCCCTCGATGGGATTGTTTGGCGCCCTGGGAGCCGGGTTTACCGTCACTTTCATGGTGTCCGCGAAAGGTGGTGACCTCAATGATTTCGCGGCCAAAACGGACGTGAACGATTTTGAAACGTCGGCCGATGATTCGCGAATTGCGGAACAAAGCGTGCACTTCCTCCGGTGTGGCCTCCGTGGCGACGTCAAAGTCCTTGGGATGCCCCCTGAGGAGCAGGTCTCGCACCGCGCCGCCAACCAGATAGGCCTGATGATCATGCTCGCGAAGGCGCGCCATCACTTTTAGGGCGTTGGGGCTGATGTCCTTGCGCGAGACGCAGTGCTGGTCTCTTGGGATGACCTTCAAGCTGTTTTGACTCTGCCTGGGGAAGGAAAAGGCTGCTGCGAATATGCGCGTGTTAGGTGCATTTGGGTTCTATGCCGTGCCGTGGGCCGTGCTGGGAGCGCCACGGGTCTATCCGTAACTATTGCCGGGCGATGGTAGCACAGCCAGATGTTGCCACAGGTTTCCTTTCCGGCGGCGCGGGGGGGGGCTATGGTCGCTTGAGGCGACAGGCGAGTTCTGTGGCCCCGGTAGAAAACGAGAGTGGAAAACGAAAGCGAGCGCCAACAGCAGGTAGCTACACTAAATGTGGACAGCTAAAACGGAAAATTTCGGAGGGGGCGGGAAGGCTGAGTTTAAGTTCAAAAAGAAGGTTGCCTGGGTGTTGCATGGTTGTTGAGCGGGTGTCGTGTCGGAGTTCCAAAACGAACCCCATAACGAACAATGGGGAAGCAACGCTTCCCCATCCAGGTTCACTTAACTCATTATTTTTATTGCGGTGCGCATTTATTGTTATTTTGCACCAGTAAACAAAGCATGTGCTATGCCAAATCAGTGAACTTGATATAAAACAATGAGTTAAGAAATGAGCGCGTAAATTATGACACTAGTGTTACAGGCGATTGTTACCGATTTTCCCTGTTACCAGTCGTAGCACTGGTCTTGGGTAACGTTCAGCTAGCGGCTTTTCGAGGTCGCCCGGTGCTGGCTTTGCGGCGAGGAATACCAAAGCGCTGGCGCCGCTCCCAAAGGCACTTACGACTGATGCCCAGCTTCTGGGCGAGTTCTGTTTCGCTCATGGAGTCCTGGTGTTCAATTACGAAGCGTTGGAAGTAGTCCTCGAGGGACAGGTCTTCCGGGGGATCCACCGCTCGAGCCTGCCGTTTTGCTGCCGCCATGACCTGGTCGCCGCGTAGACGGTTGATGTTTACAAGCTCAAGATCGATGCCCAGCGCTTCGTTATCAACGCTGTCACTATCGGTCAAAATCACCGCTCGTTCGATGGCGTGTTCCATTTCTCGAACGTTGCCCGGCCACTGGTAGGTAGTGATGGCCTGGATAGCCCGCGGCGAAAGGCTCATGGCGGCACGTCCCAGGCGTCGACACTGCTGCTGCAAAAGGCGTTCGGCGAGGAAGAGGATGTCTTTGCCCCGCTCCCGAAGAGGGGGCAGAGACAACCGCAGGACATTGATGCGGTAGAACAAATCCTGGCGGAAGCTGCCTTCTGCGGCGAGGGTCTGGAGATCTCGGTGGGTGGCACAGATCAATCGCACATCCACTCGTCGAGATTGGACAGAGCCTATACGCCGAATTTCGCCCTCCTGTATGAAGCGCAGCAGTCGAGCCTGGGCTTCCATGGGAAGTTCACCGATTTCGTCGAGAAACAGGGTGCCCCCATCGGCGGCCTCGATAAGCCCCATGCGGTTGGTGTTCGCGCCCGTGAACGCCCCTTTTTCATAGCCAAAGAGCTCTGACTCGATCAGGGTTTCGGGGATGGCTGCGCAGTTGACGGAGATCAGCGTGTTGTCGGCTCGGCGACTCTGCCGATGAATGCTCCGCGCCACCAGCTCCTTGCCGGTACCCGTTTCGCCCAGCACAAGTACGGTCGAGTCCGTGGGGGCAAACTTGGCGATATGCTCATCGAGGGTCTGCATGGCATCACACTCGCCGAGGATGATTGGCTCGCCATCGGTTTCAAGGCCTGCCTTGGCTGAGCTATCGCGATTTGGGCGCTCTGTGCGAGTGGTCTTTTGACCCGCGTGCTTTTCGATGACCCGCTGGACGGCATTGAGCATATCGGCGTGGTCGAAGGGTTTGGCGATGTAATCCACGGCACCCATGCGCATGGAGTCTACGGCGGAGCGTAGGCTGGCATAGCTAGTCATGATCAGAACGGGTACGGATCCCGCTCGCGCAATCAGGTCGGTGCCCGGTGCGCCGGGCAAGCGAAGATCGCTGATGATGAGGTCGTAGTCCGCGAGAGAAAAGCTGCTTTCGGCTTCCGCCACGGAGCCGGCCTCATCAAGTTCGTAACCGTGCCTTTCGAGAAGCCGACGCAGGGCCACGCGGATGACGGATTCATCCTCAACGATTAAAAGCTTGTGCATGGGGCCGGGACCCTCGCTGGTGCTGAACTAAACATCTTAGCAATACGTAGGCCCAGGCGCAGGGCGTGGCAGGGGTCCATTGGTGGTAGGCGTCGATTAGTTCAGCGCGGCGTGGTTGTCTGTCGTTCCAGTGTAGTGGGCATCGTATTCCGCAGGAGCGAGCCATAAGGTGGCGCGCACTCCCCTATCCGCGAAGGATGGAGACGGGCTGCTGAGAGAAACGCTTGCTCCCATGTCTTCGAGCATGCGGCGCACCAAAGGCAAACCAAGGCCGGTACCTTCACCCACATCCTTGGTGGTGTAGAACGGTTCAAAGACCTGGGCCAGGGCCGTGCTACTGATCGGTTCGCCGGGGTTGTCGACGGTCACCATGACCTTCGAGCTTACGCTCTCGGCATTGATAAGCACCGGGCCCTCTCCTTGCGCGGCGCTGCGCCCGTTGTCCAACAGGTTGAGAAACACCTGCAGTAGAAGTTGTGCGTCTGCGCGCACGAGAAGCTCCCGGTCGCAGTGGTTTTCAAAGCTCACTTCGCGGGCGTCCAGACCCAGGCTCAGAAGGTGGATGGCTTCATCGACACAGTCCGCCAGGTTACAGGGAATGCAGTACACCTCTTGCTCGGCGCTTCCAGGGTGCGACAGCTGCATAAGACTGCTCACGGTGCGGGTGATGCGCTCGGTCTGCTTGAGGATTTCGCTCGTGCCCTGTTGCAGTTCTACGGCGTCGTTGGTGTCGACCAGATTCTGGGCGACACAGGCAATTCCCGTCACGGGGTTGCCGATTTCGTGGGCCACACCGGCGGCCAGGCGGCCGATGGATGCCAGTCGCTCTTTATGCAACAACTCATCCTGCAGGCGTTGGTAGTCCGTTATGTCCTCCACCAACACGAGACGGCGGTGTGCGGATCGGTTGGTCGGTCCGCTGTGCAGAATAATCCACCGGGGCCCATCGGCCGCCTCTTCTCCCAGGGCTCGTTTGACGATCTTGCCCGCGGGTTCACCGAGGACTTCATCCAGGGCCTGGGCCCAGGGTGCGGGAAGGCTGTCGATGGATAGCCCAAGAGCATCTTCGGGCGCGATGGTGCTCAGCGCGCTCATGGCTTCGTTCCACGCTTCGATCCGATTGCCATTGGCGATGGCGCAGATTCCCGTGGGAAGTTCATCGAAGGCCTGGCGGTGCTCTCGGCGCAGCCGCCAGATGAGCGCCAGGGCCAGGAGAAGCGTTACGCCCAGGAGAAAGGACAGAATCGCAGTCATAGAAAGCCAGCAACTCGGGTTGAAAGCGGCATGCTAGCGCGGAATGCCGTCGTGATGGGGGAGAGGTCGTCCGGCGTTATCTATCAGGGGCTGGCGTTGCCAGTGGGCGATGGCTATGGCCAGCAGTTCCTCCACGCTCCCCGCTTCCGCCTGTGCCGCGCCCTGACCCAGGTAGTGCAAGGCGCTGCGCAGATTGGCCAGGGGCTGATGGTCGTCCAGGGCCCGTGCTCCGGTCTGCTTTGAAAGCTTATGGCCGCGGCGATCGCACAGCAGCGGCAAATGGCCGTAGCCCGGTGGCGTCTGGTTTAAACGCTCAAAAAGCTCGATCTGCCCGGAGGTTTCACCCAGCAGGTCCTGGCCGCGGAGCACATGACTGATAGCCTGGTAGGCGTCGTCCACGACCACCGCCAGGGCGTAGGCAAACAAACCATCCTTGCGGCGCAGTACCGCATCTCCGGCATTGGCACCCTCTTGGGGCCCCAGAATGAAGTCGTCGAAGGTCCCTCCGCCGGCGACTACCACGCGCTCTGAGGTTGCTTCCCCGGGTTTCGGGGAGCAGCGTCTTCCACAATGGCCCCCGGGGCCCAAGACTGCGCGAGTACAGCTGCAGCAGAACAGGCTTCCGCTCTTTTTGAGCGTGTCCAGCGCTGCAGCATAGGCTTCGTGACGCTGGGACTGATAGAGCACTGAGTCGTCCCAGGTCAGGCCGTGAGCTTCGAGGCTGCGCAATATGCGGTCGGCGGCCCCAGGCATTTCCCGCGGTGGGTCGAGGTCTTCCATGCGCACGAACCACCGACCGTGCCGGTGCCGCGCGTCCAGGTAGCTACCGACGGCGGCGATCAGTGAACCGAAATGGAGAGGGCCTGTGGGTGACGGGGCGAAACGGCCCCGATAGGGTGGGGGAGCGGTCAAGGACAGCTCCCTGAGGGCGATCCGGCCCCGACGAGGGGCTTAGCCGCGCTCCTGCTTCTCCTTGATCTCATCAAGGGTTTTACAGTCGATACACAAAGTGGCCGTAGGACGCGCTTCCAGACGCTTGATGCCGATTTCGACACCGCAGGCATCGCAAAAGCCATAGTCATCTTGATCGATCCGCTCGATGGTAGAGTCGATCTTCTTAATGAGTTTACGTTCGCGGTCCCGGGTTCTCAGCTCGAGGCTGAACTCTTCTTCTTGCGTGGCACGATCCGCCGGGTCGGGGAAGTTCGCCGCCTCGTCCTTCATATGGGATACGGTGCGGTCCACTTCTTCCATAAGCTCAGCCTTCCACTTGCCCAGGATGGCTTTGAAGTGCTCCCGCTGATCCTCACTCATGTACTCCTCACCGCGCTTGGGTTTGTACGGCTCAAAGTTGCGAAACTCCGTTGAAGTGCTCTTACTCACGGCTTTGGCGCGCGGAGCTTTCTTCGCAGGGGCTTTTTTCTTAGGTGCGGTTTTGGTCGGCATGGCGGTGTTCCAGTGTCGTACATCGATCATACTCGATGCCCGCTGGCCCGCTAGGGTCAGGGCGCTTTTCGAGGCGCGCAGAAGCTACCAGAATTGAAACCGTCACACCAGCGCAATTCTCGGATGAATATCTTTACATCCAGACCTGTCAAGAAAGAACGATATGGCCAGAAATCACCGAGAAGGGTACGGCGGTGAGGGATGCACCCAGGCACGGTCCCCCCACGCATTGACCGTTCTCGGCAAGGAACTGCGCGCCATGGCGCTGACAGGTGAGGAGGCCACCGGATGTATCGCTCAGGGAACCACCCTGGGGATCGAGGGAGTCCCCCGTATGGGGGCAGCGATTCTCGTAGAGAAACAGTGCGCCGTGCCGGTTCACGAGTAGGAGCGGGCGACCGTCGACGGTTACACTGCGACTCGTGTTGTCATCGCCAAGCAAGGATTCGTTCAAGGTGGTCACGGTTTCGTTCTCGGTCGCGTCGATGCAGGGTGAGGCCTTGGCCAGGCTCCGTGCGGGCCGCCGGGCCAGAAGCATTCTAAGGGGTCTCCGGCCATGGATTTAAGCCCAGAGCAACGCTGGGCGCTGGGTTTGGATGCCTCCCAATTACATACCCTGGAAGGTCACCAACTCCATCCCGCTGCGGCCGATGCGTTCCGGGAGCTGGCCGCTGACGCGCAGGAGGTGGGTTTTGCCTTGACCATCGCCAGCGCCTACCGCTCTTTCGAACGTCAGTTGGCAATCTGGAACGGCAAGCTTTCGGGGCAGCGGGAAGTGCTGGACGACCGTGACGACGTCATCGACCTGTCCTCCCTAGCACCCCTGGAGCAGATTGAGCGTGTTCTACGTTTTTCCGCTCTGCCGGGAGCTAGCCGCCATCACTGGGGCACCGACATAGATGTTTATGACAAACAGGCTCTAGCAGCGGGAGAGCGCCTGCGATTGTGTCAGGCGGAAGTGGCCGATGACGGGCCCTTTGCGGCGCTGCACGAGTGGCTGGACGAGCGCATTGCTACGGGAAGGAGTTACGGGTTCTATCGCCCTTATGATCGCGATCGCGGGGGCGTATCCCCGGAGCGCTGGCACTTGAGTCACGGGCCGTCGGCGTCGACCTTTGCGCCTTTGATCGATCGTCGCGTCTTATGTGCCCTGTGGACAGAGGTAGATGCCACGAGTCCGCTGCTCCTTCGCGAGATCGTCGAAGACGCTCTGGATGAGTTACTGGAGCGCTTTGTTGCCCGTGTAGGCACTCCTCCCTAGTCTTATGGGACCTTGGCCTGATAGGGAAGGAAGCTGTGGGTTGGGTCTAGGGTCGGGACTGGAGTTGAGGCTAGGGTTTGTCGCTGGATAGAGGGACCGCGCGAAAGCGAGGTCCCTGCAACAAGGCTGGCGAGGAGCCAGGCAAGCCGGGCCCGGCTGAGGACTACTGAGCTTTTGCTGCCTCGTGGAGGTGACCGTAGTGATTCCAGTAGTCGGTTTCTGAAGCGGCGATAACTTTTAGCGCTTCTTCCCGACCGTACACGTGGTCGACCTTGATATTGGCGTCTTTGCCAGGAATCAGTTTATAGGTGGAGAAATAGTGCTGTAGACGCTCGATTTTGATCTTCGGAAGATCGCTAATGTCCTGAACGTCTCCCCAGATATTATCGCCGTCCAAAATGGCGACGATTTTGTCGTCCGCCTCGCCGCCATCAATCATTTGGATACCACCGACTACCCGGGCGTTGAGCACGATATCGGAGCGGTTGATGTGGCGTTCTGAGTACACGCAAATATCCAGAGGGTCCCCGTCCGCCTCCGTAACGCCGGGGCAGCGCTTGGCCACTTCCTCGGCGCAGTAGGTGCGGGGGATAAAGCCGTACAGGGCCGGCGGGCTGGATGTTGTGCGCTGGGGGCGATCGACAATGAGAAAGCCAGAGTTTTTATCCAACTCGTACTTCACCACATCCGTGGGCAGCATCTCGACGTAGACCTGCACCACACCTTCGGCGGCATCGTCCTGCTGGGAATGGAGGCCGTGCCATGGGTGGCGGCGCCAGCGGTTGAATTTCTCATTACGATACATGGGGACTCCTTTGGGCGCTGGAACGTTCCGTGCTGAGCGGCGAATACGTGGTCTAGCGCGTTGGTCATTCAATGATGGAAAAACGGGGCGCGATTGTACCCTCGCGGTGCATCAAAATCCGCACGACTTTGGTAGGCGCAGGATCACCCCCGGACAAACTGTGGTGGAGAGCCTTCGCGCCCGGCAGATTGGGGCCGTCGGCGCCTAGCCCACGCGGAAACGCTTCTTGAGCTTTCGCGGCACCGGTGTGTTTTTCAAACGCACGTACTGCGGCAGCCCTTTGCGATACGCGGGATAGGCCTCGCCGGCAATCAGCGGGGCGAGGTAGTCTCGAGCTTTGTCGGTGATGGCAAAGCCATCGCGACTGATAAAGTCGCGCGGCATCATTTTTTCTACATTAGCTACATCGGCCAGGGGGGCCTCTCCCACGGTCCAGCGGTAGCGTTTTCCTTTGCCGCGGACGATGCAGGGCATGACCGCGTTCTTGCCGGCGAGGGCAAACTCCACGGCGGCCTTGCCCACGGCATAGGCCTGGTCGAGGTCTGTTTGCGAGGCGATGTGCCGGGCGGAGCGCTGCAGGTAATCGGCCACGGCCCAGTGGTATTTGTAGCCCAATTCGTCTTTGACCATACCGGCGAGGGCCGGGGCCAGGCCGCCGAGCTGGGCATGACCGAAGGCGTCTCGTGTCCCCGCGTCGCTCAGGAACTGTCCATCAGCGGTCTGTGTCCCCTCGGAGGCCACCACCACGCAGTAGCCGTAGCGCTTCACGCTTCGTTTAACTCGCGCGAGGAATTTCTTGCGGTCAAACGCGATTTCCGGGAACAGAATGCAGTGGGGTGCGTCGCCTTCCTGCTCCGCGGCCAGACCGGCGGCGGCCGCGATCCATCCCGCGTGGCGACCCATGACCTCCAGAATGAAGACTTTGGTTGAGCTCGAACACATGGAGGCGACATCCAGAGCCGCTTCTCGGGTGGAGATAGCCACGTACTTGGCGACGGAGCCAAAACCCGGGCAGTTGTCCGTGAGAGGCAGATCGTTGTCGATGGTCTTGGGTACATGAATCGCCTGAAGGGGATAGTCCAGGGTTTGGCTCAGCTGAGAGACTTTGAGGCAGGTGTCGGCGGAGTCGCCCCCGCCGTTGTAGAAGAAGTAACGGATATCGTGGGCGCGAAACACCTCGATAAGGCGCTCGTATTCGGCGCGATTATCGCTCACGGACTTGAGCTTGTGTCGACAGGATCCGAAGGCCCCGGCGGGAGTCTGCATCAACCCGCGAATGGCCGAGGCGGATTCACGGTTCGTGTCTATGAGGTCTTCCTCCAGGGCGCCGATGATGCCGTTTCGCCCGGCGAACACCTTTCCAATCCGATCCCGGTGAGCCCGAGCCGTTTCGATGACACCACAGGCCGATGCGTTGATGACGGAGGTCACGCCTCCAGACTGGGCGTAAAAAGCATTGGCTTTCGCGGTCATGGATACTTCCCTGTACTGCCGTGAGAGACGGCGATGATACGGGATCAGCTGCACTCTTCCTACGGTGATCGGTGCTTGATGCCGCATATTGCGAGGTGCCTCCCATGCTAGACTCGCCGTCCTTTTTTGGGAGCTACTTCTTGCAGCAACGTCTCCACATTCTCGGCATCTGCGGTACCTTCATGGGCGGCCTGGCGCTCCTTGCCCGCGAGCTTGGCTGGGTGGTTAGTGGTTGCGATGCCAACGTATATCCCCCCATGAGCGATCAGCTTTCTCAGGCGGGTATAGCGCTGCACGAGGGCTACGACGCGGAGCATCTGCCAGATGACGCCTTGGTGGTGGTAGGCAACGCCCTGTCTCGGGGAAATCCCGCCGTGGAGGCGGTGCTGGATCGAGGTTTGCCCTATACTTCTGGCCCCCAGTGGCTGGCAGAGCACGTGTTAAGCGATCGCTGGGTTCTCGCTGCCTCGGGCACCCACGGCAAGACCACGGTGAGCAGTCTTCTCGCGTGGCTTTTAGAGGATGCAGGCCTTGAGCCTGGTTTTCTTATCGGTGGTGTGCCCCAGGACTTTGGATGTTCCGCGCGCCTGGGGGGAGGGAGCTTTTTCGTTGTTGAGGCGGATGAGTACGACACGGCATTTTTCGACAAGCGTTCCAAGTTTGTGCACTACCGCCCCCGGACCCTGGTGATTAACAATCTAGAGTTTGACCACGCGGACATATTTCCGGACCTCGCGGCGATTCAAAGACAGTTCCATCATTTGATTCGCTGCGTGCCTGCGAGTGGTCAGATCATCACGCCGCCGAAGGTCGAGGCCATCGAAGATACCCTTGCCCTGGGCTGTTGGACCGAACGGTGCACCGCCGCCGTGGATGATGCAGCGGCGGATTGGCAGGCGGAGCTATTGGAGGCTGATGGGCGCAAGTGGATCCTGCGAGGCCCCGACGCTCAGGATCTGGTTGTAGATTGGCAGCAGCGGGGTCGTCACAATATCGCCAACGCCCTCATGGCGATCGCGGCGGCCCGGCATGTGGGCGTGCCGCCGAAA
>DIYG01000128.1 GCA_002428935.1 Halieaceae bacterium UBA6060 | reverse complement strand
CTGCGTGAAGCTCTGCACCGTGACCGTGTCACCATCCAGATCCGAGTCGTTCGCCAGAACGTCGATGTCCACGGCCACGTCTTCCGACGTACTCGCCGCGTCATCCACCGCCGTGGGAGGATCATTATCAGCGCCGATCGTGATAGTGACCGTGGCTTGCGTAACACCGCCTTCCCCATCGCTCACTTCATACACAAAGCTGTCGGTGCCGACATAGTTCGCCGCAGGGGTGTAAGTAAACGTGCCGTCGCTGTTCAACAGCAGGCTGCCATTGCTGACATCGGTGATTGGCGTGGCATTGACCACCAGCGTATCCCCGTCGGGGTCGGAGTCGTTGCTTAACACCGAGCCACTGACCGGCGTATCTTCGGCGGTAGCAACACTGTCATCAAAAGCCGTAGGCGCAGGGTTGGTGACAGTCCAGTCAAAGCTTTCGCTCACCGGTGGATTGACCCCATCCGTGGCGGTAATCGTCACACTGTAAACACCACTCGCACCGCCCTGAGACGCACTGTTATCCACCGTTCCGCTGATAACACCTGTGCCCGGGTCAATGCTAAGCCCAGCGGGAAGTCCCGAGGCGCTGTAGGTCAAGGTGCTATCGGAATCGCTGAAATTCCCGGCTAGGCTCACGCTCACCGCAGCACCGTCGAGGCTCGCCTGAGACGGAAGATCCTGGGACGTGGGTGGATCGTTCACGGCACCCACACTAATGGTGACCGTGGCGGTATCGGTCCCGCCCTGACCGTCACTCACCGTATAGGTAAAGCTGTCGGTTCCATTGAAATTGGAGTTGGGTGTGTAGGTGAACGTACCATCGGCATTCACGGTCACCGTGCCATTGGCAGGCTCCGTGTTACCAGTAACCGTCAGGCTATCGCCATCTGGGTCTGAATCGTTACCCAATACGGAGCCGTTAATCGGCGTGTCTTCCTGGGTAGAAACCGTGTCATCGACGGCCACCGGCGCCTGGTTAGCTGGCGGCACGGGCGGATCGATGGGGGGCTCTGGCGGCGTTGCGGGTTCACCTACGGTAATCAACACGGTCGCTGTATCGGTGCCACCAGCTCCGTCACTGATGGTGTAAGTGAAATTGTCGGTGCCGGTGAAGCCAGGTGCGGGCGTATATACAAAGGTACCGTCAGGCTGAACTACCACAGTGCCATTGGGCGGATCGGTATTTTCCGTGACTACCAGCGCATCGCCATCGGGGTCAGAATCGTTGGCCAGGAGCGAGCCACCAATATCTTGTCCAGCGGTAGTCGAAAACGTGTCATCAACCGCATCGGGGGCTACATTTGCTGGCGGCTCAGGAGGTGCACCCACAACTACGGTGACCGTAGCCGTGTCCGTATTCCCAGCAGGGTCCGTGATCGTGTAGGTAAAGCTATCCTCGCCGCTGTAGCCTTCATTCGGCGTGTAGGTAAAGCTGCCATCCTGATTGGCGACAAGGCTGCCGTTTTCCGGCTGGGTATTGTCGATAATGCTCAGCGTATCGCCTTCCGGATCGCTGTCGTTGGCCAACATGCGCAAGATCGCCGGTTCGCCGTGGGCCGTTTCAAAAGTGTCATCGACGGCATTGGGGGCCAGATTGGGCTGGGGCTGGGGTTCCGGTGGGGAAGGCGGCTCCGGCTGATCGATCAACAACTGCAGGTCGTTGTCGGCTACCGGGGAGTCTGGATTGACCAGCTCTTCTGTCGCTGCCAGAGCCAAGGGGCTGATCTCAGGCTGGTCGAAGCCAAGCCGACCCAAACGGACAAAGGAGCTGCCTTCGTCCTCAAGGCCACCTGCAGCTGCCGGATCAACCGCTTCCAAAATATCGCCGCCGTTTTCAAGAGCGGCAACCACCGCGGCGACGGTTCCGTCCTCCACCGCAGAGGCGTCGACACCCTCGCGTCCTTCGGCAAGAACTTCAGGAGTCAGCAGCAACTGATCGTCGGCCGCCAGCACCAGGGACGGCTCTACATCGGTGGCAATCTCCACCGTCGCGCCGGGGCCGGTGATCAGGGTTTCACCCTCGTAAACAGTGTCTCCCTGACGTAACTCCCGTTGCTGTCCGTCGGCGGTTTGTGCCACCACTCGTCCAACCAGTTTCGCTACCGTGCCAATGCTGTCAGCCATACCTATCTACTCAATCTGTGTGGTACTCCAATGGGGACCTATGATGAATAGGGAGTGCAAGAACGCCTATGTACTAAAGGGCAGATGGGAGGAAGTCGTGATCTGGGTCACGAAAAGGGCCGCTGGGTCCGTTTTAGGAGAATGAACACACAGTCAATCAACAAGCGGACCAGCAATCGCGACAGCCACCTTAGAGAGGCTGAATCAGTGGATTGGCAGTCGATTTACGTATAGGGCCAGCTGCACGCGATCGCGTAAGGCCAATTTGTCAAAAGTGGCCGTCAGATTCGCTTTCACCGTTCGCTCGCTAACGGACAGGGTCTCGGCGATTTCACGGTTGTTCAGACCTCGAGCCACCAACATCGCAACCTGTTCTTCACGGGGAGTGAGGGCTGATAGATCGGCCGTGCTCCCAACCGCAGGCTCATCAATACGCTGGGCAAGACCCGCGATGCGCGACACCAACGGCGGAGGCATCCAAAGCCCTCCAGCCTCGACGGTAGCGGCCAGCTCTCGAAACTGCTCTGGCGCCGCCTGAGCGTGACCGTAACCTCGCGCCCCCAGAGACAGACAGAGAAACGCCTCCGCTTCGGAGGGCACCGCACTCAACACCACGACGGGAACGCCCGTTAGTAAGAGCGCCCGCAGACTCTCGAGGGCAAGCTCCGGCGTGGGAGCTCCCGTAGCGACGCGATTGGAGTCATCGCCGGGTAAGGCCTCACCAGGCGCAACCCCCTGGTTCTTGGCGAAGGCGTTGAGATCAAACCAATACAGTGCGTCGGGGTCGACGTCCGCCTGCGACGGTACGCTGCTATGAAGCACCAACTCGGGAAAAGCATCCACCCAGCGGGGTACCGCGCGACGCGCTGGCGTTACAAACACATGGTGCATCAGCGTTCGGACAGCGCTCGCTGTCGCGCCCTCAGCACCGGCTTCATAAGATAGGCCAACACGGTCTTTTTACCGGTGATGACATCAACTTCTACGGTCATACCGGGAATTATGGGGTTTTCTGGACCAAAGTCAGCCCGTTGGGTCCGCACGGTGACCTCGTAGTAGGGATCCCCCTCTTCATCTAGCACCGTGTCGGCGGCGATATGCTCCACCACACCATCGAGGCCCCCATAGACCACGAAGTCATAGGCGGTAACATTGACGTTCGCTGCCTGCCCTGGAGCAATAAAGGCGATGTCCTGGGGTCTCACACGTACTTCCAGCAGGAGCGTATCGTCCGCCGGCACCAACTCGATGATGTCGCGGCCGGGCAATACGACCCCACCGACCGTATTGAAGTAAATCTGGCTAACGGTGCCCTTCACAGGTGCTGTGACATTCGTCTGACGCACGCGATCCGACAGGCCCTCGCCCAGCTCCCGCAAGGCGTTGATGCGCGTGCTCGTCTCGTTTAGCTGCTCCCGCGCGTCGTTTTCGTACTCCAGGGCCACGGAGCGAACCCGTTCCTTGGCCTCGGTGATAGCGGCGCTCACACGTTTCATCTGCGCACGAGTTTGCGCAAGTTCACCGGTTGCGCGGTTCAGTTCTCGCTCCAAACGCAGAATCTCGACTTCCGAAACCGCCCCTGACTGGACCATGGGTCGGGTCACATCCAACTCCCGTTGGGTCAAATCCCGCTCCGTATCGAGTTGCACCTCCCGGGCGCGCAGTTCTGTCAACTCCTCGCTGCGCTGAGCCAACTGTCCCCGGGCGATACCCTGCTGGACCTGAATCTCGGCCAGAGTGGAATCAAAAAGCTGCTGCTCCTGATCAACGATGGCCGGCGCTTCCTCACGCATGGCGGCGGTTGGCTCAAACTCCGCGCCATTCACAATAGCCCTTAGCCGCGCGGCCTTCACCGATAAACCGATCAACTCGGCGCGATTCTCACCAAGATTGGCCTGAGAACGAGTCTGGTCAAGACGCAGCAACAAAGCACCCCGCTCCACCGAATCACCCTCGCGAACAAGGATCTCGCGAATGATGCCGCCGTCCTGAGAGCCCAGTACCTGCACCTGCTGCGAGGGAATCACCTTGCCCTGGCCGCGCGTCACCTCGTCAATATCGGCGAGTGCGGCCCAGACGATCAGCAACACCACGACCACG
>DIYG01000033.1 GCA_002428935.1 Halieaceae bacterium UBA6060 | reverse complement strand
AAGCCCCAGAACTGAACGTGGCCATGGAAGCGCTTCTGGCGGAAGAACAACTCACCGGCATCGCCTGGACTCTCCTTCGACCCGAAGAGATTCTGAGCGGCGCCGGGGGCGTCCGCGATGGGGAAACGAACCTCCCCTATGACGTTCAGACCCGCTTCCATGTGGGTTCCATAACTAAAACCCTTCTTGCCACCGGCGTATTTCGCCTGGCGAACGAAGGTGCTATAGCCCTGGACTCGCCCGCCACCGAGTACCTGCCGCCGGACCTTTCCGCCACTTTACCGGCGGAGTTTGCGAAGGTCTCCGTTCGACATCTTCTCGATCACAGCTCTGGTCTTGGGGATGCGTATCTTTGGCAGCTCTTTAGCGAAAAAGCTTCTGCGGACAGTCCTCTGAACGCAGCTTTTCCTAATCCCCGCAGGCAATTACAGCTACGTTTCGAGCCGGGATCACGGTTTTCCTACTCCAATATGGGATACACCCTGCTGGGTATGGTCGTAGAGCAGGCTGTCGGTGAGCGCTATGAAACCTATCTGAACAAGCATCTTCTGCAGCCCCTCGGTATGCAGGACAGCACCTTCTCCTACACCACGCAGAGCGGCCCCACTGCCGACCCCAACCTCGCCTGGGGTCATTTGGATGATGGATCTCGGTTCCCGACGCAGCCGATGTTTCTGCGACCTGCCGGTCAATTTACGACCACCGCCCCGGACCTGGCTCGCTTTGCGCAGTTTCTCTTGGGTGACGGGCATATCCATGGCCAGCCGTTTATAGACCAGGCCTTGCTACGGGCCATGGGCCAGCAGACGTCCACAGAAGCCGCTCAACAGGGCCTAGGAGCGATCTATGCTTTGGGCCTGGCAAGACGAGATCGCCATGGCGTCGTCGGCTATTGTCACAGCGGCAGTGTTATCGGTTTCTTTAGCCGGTTCTGCTTGTTTCCCGAGGCGCAAAAGGCCTACGCATTTAGCATCAATACGGACCGTGAGCAGGCGGACTACAGCCGATTCGATACCTTACTGATCGATGCCCTTGCCCTTCCAGAGGCTCAGGAGCCCCCGTCGGGTTTACTGCCGCAGGACCTTAAAAAGTTTGAAGGCTTGTACATCCCGAGTCCAAACCGCTTTCAGATGTTTGCTTACCTCGACACGGTATTTGGAGTGGTTCGCGCGTCTGTCACCGAGGACTCAATGCGCCTGGTGTCTCTCCAGTCACCAGCGCGAACCCTGCGACCTCTGGGAGGGTATCTATTCTCGGCCGATGATCGCCTTAGGGACTCCCACGTGTTCTACAAGGACGCCACCGGGGCACTTAGCTTTAGCACCGGTTTTCAAAACCATAGAAAAATCACAGCAGCATTTGTTATCGCCCATTGGTTGAGTCTGGCCCTTGGGCTCACGGGTTTTAGCTGGTTTTTACTGCGGGGCGTGGGGCTATTAATCAAACATCGGCGTCACGCCTTTGGCCTCCCGGAAGCCCCGGCGTTCATAGGCTGCCTACTGGTTTTCCTACCGATACCGTTTTTTCTGAACCAGTCCTTTACGGTCTTAGGCGATCTAACTCTGGCGAGCGGACTCCTTGCGCTCACCACAGCGCTGCTGCCGGTCCTCACGATCTGGAGCCTCTGGCGCCTGAAAACGTCCGGGAAGTTCAGCGTCGCAAAAGTTCTTAACCTGTCTGCGGCAATCGCACTCCTCCAGTGGACGATCGTCCTAGCCGGTTACGGCATGCTGCCCCTGCGGCTGTGGGCGTGATCACCGAGAGTGCTGAGAATTGAACCCAGGGTGTCTACCAAACGCTCGCAACCGCTCGGTGTGCCGACGCTGATGCGCAGATAGTCTTCGATGCGAGGCTTATCCCAGCGGCGTACGATAATCCCCTCTTCGCGCAGAGCCTGAAACAAAACTTGGCCTGCCATCTCCCCATGGCGAACAAAAAGAAAATTAGCTGCTGAGGGCACTACATCGAAGCCGAGGGCCTGGAGCTGATCCGCCAACCATTCCCTACTCTCCACAACACGCTCGCAACAGCTCTGGAACCAGGCTGGGTCCTGATACGACGCCTGAGCCGCTCGTTGCGCGACCACATCGAGGGGGTAGCTGTTAAAGCTGTCTTTAACGCGCTCCAAAGCTTCAATGAGCTCCACCGACCCCAGAGCCAGGCCCACCCGTAGCCCCGCCAGGGCCCGGGATTTTGATAGGGTTTGAACGATCAGAAGGTTGTCGTAGGTGCCAAGGAAAGCCGTCGCACTCTGGCCACCGAAATCGATATAGGCCTCGTCTACCACCAGCAAGCGATCTTTCGCCCCATCAAGAAACTGCCGTAACTCCTCCAGGGATAACAGACGGCCCGTGGGAGCGTTGGGATTGGGGATGATCACCGCCGCCGCGTCCGCGGGATAGTCCGTAGGTTCGATACGAAAGTCTTCGCGGAGAGGTATCTGTCGATAACGCACGCCCTGGAGCTGACACCAAACGGGATAGAAGCTGTAGGTGAGATCCGGGAACAATAATTCCCGGGGATGCTTTAGGAGACCCGCAAAGATATGGGCCAGCACCTCGTCGGAGCCGTTACCCACAAACACCTGGTTCGCCTTCAGACCATGATGACTCGCGATGGCCTCGCGCAAAGCCATCGCCGTGGGATCTGGATAGCGTCGAAGATCGTCTTCACCGATACCCTTGATCGCCTCCAGTACACCCGCCGCCGGAGGATAGGGGCTTTCGTTGGTATTTAGCTTGAGAAGATTCGCCACCCGGGGCTGCTCCCCCGGTGTATAGGGTTCGAGTTGGCGAGTCAGTTCGCTCCAGAAACGTCGACTCACGATGCATCCTCAGAGAGGAGGTCCTGGAGTTCCGCCGGTTTCATGTGCCGAACATCCATGCCCCGCACCAGATAAATCACCTGCTCGGCAATATTGGTGGCGTGATCCCCTACCCGCTCCAGGCCCCGCAAAGCCCACATTTCGTGGAGGACTCCGCTGATGTTCCGAGCGTCCTCCATCATTAGGGTAACGAGACTACGCATGGCGGAGTCGTACTCGGTGTCCACGGAACCATCATCGACTACCACTTCGATAGCTTTTCGCACGTCGAGGCGGGCAAAGCTATCCAGGGCATCGCGAAGCATCTGCGAAACGTGGCGCCCGATCTGGCGTAACTCCGTTGAATTCCCCGTCGAGGGCGGCAACTCGGAAAGCTTAATCGCCTGTCGGGCGATCTTCGTAGCCTCATCACCGATGCGCTCCAGGTCCGTGGTGGACTTCGCAACCGCAAGCACCAGGCGCAAGTCACTGGCCGCAGGTTGTCGGAGCGCGAGAATCCGAGAGCACTCCTCGTCAATCTGCAGCTCCATGGCGTTGATTTCCTTATCCGAGGCAATCACGGCGGCGGCTTGCCCGCTGTCCCGATGGAGCAGCGCGTCCATCGTTAAACCCATCTGCTGTTCTACCAGCCCCCCCATTTCCAGGAGGTGCTGCTTCATCGCATCGAGCTCGGCATTGAACTGCCCAGAAATGTGCTGTTTGTGCTGGTCACCCTGCACCGGTCGCTCCTTCTCCTAACTTCCCTGGCCCAACCCCGGGATCAGCCTGGAAGCCAATACACCTAGCCGTAGCGGCCCGTGATGTAGTCTTCGGTCTGGGATTCGCGGGGATTGGTGAAGAGTGTATCGGTTTCGCCAAACTCCACCAAACGTCCAAGGTTCATAAAGGCCGTCATATCCGAAACGCGCGCCGCCTGCTGCATATTGTGGGTGACGATGAGAATCGTGTAGCGAGTTTTGAGTTCGTAGATCAGTTCTTCGATACGTAACGTGGATATGGGGTCCAGAGATGAGGCGGGTTCGTCGAGGAGCAAAACCTCCGGCTCAACGGCGATGGCCCGGGCTATAACCAGACGCTGCT
>DIYG01000055.1 GCA_002428935.1 Halieaceae bacterium UBA6060 | reverse complement strand
TCGGTTTTTTGGGGGGATTACACAGTCTCTTTTGGAATCCGAAGGCTTTAAGCTAACCGGTAAGATTGAAAACTTGGACCCAGGTGATCCTGAGCTTGTGTATTTCAAAAGCCTGAAAACGCATACCAAGTAAGCACCCTAAGCGATTGCCGCACTATGCACTGGAGTGTTCTACCAGTTGCATCAACTCGAGACGTCAACGGTATTAAATGAAACGAGAAACTACCGACAACTCCGATGACTTTAGGGGGTCAAAGCTCGCGCTGATTTTTGATGGCAAGGTACTGGTCTACAAACGGGACGACTTGGCGCATATCCCGTTCCCGGGTTCTTGGGATTTTCCTGGAGGCGGACGAGAGGGGAACGAGTCTCCAGAGGAATGTGTGCTGAGAGAGTTAAAGGAAGAATTCGCAATTTCGTTTCCAGCAGCACGCCTTTCGTACAAGCGCAAAGTATTGAGCATAGATGGTCGAAGCAATTCGTATTTCTTCGTCGCACACGGGTTCCAGGCAGACGTGGACGCTATCGTGTTTGGTGAGGAGGGGCAGTGCTGGGAGCTGATGGCCATAGATAAATTCCTTTGCCACCCTGAGGCCGTGCCCGCGTTAGTATCCCGGCTTAGGGATTATCTTGATGTCACCGCCGGCTAGGGAATCGAGCCAAGGCAAACCCCGAGAGGCTGCAATTGAAAGAAAGTTTTGTATTAAGTCTAACAACAGATTTGAGCCCCGAAGCGTTGACGGAAAAGCTAAGGGCGTACGAGCCTTGGGGGCACAGGTTCGATTTCAGCAACGGTGTATCCACCAAAGACCTCGTAAAACGAACCCCTTTTAGCGACACAACGCTACTAAAAATCAAAACGATTGAACGATCGCTTCCCTTCGACGATGTTCGAGGTGGTAATGTCCTGGATATAGGCTGCAACTCCGGGCATAACTCAATTTATCTGGCTTCGAAGTTTGCGATGCAGCCGACAGGAATCGACGTCAGTCCCCGGCATATCGAGGTATCGAACTTGCTGTCAGAGGCAGCAGGTATCGATGGCACCTATGAGTTAGGGAATGCGGAAACCTATTGTAGAGAAGAGCACTTCGACGTTGTGTTACACCTCGGCACTTTGTATCACCTGGCAAATCCACTGTTGTCATTGCAAACGACCTTCAAGAACTTGAAGAAGGGCGGGTATCTAGCTCTCGAAACTCAGGTCTATGATCATCCAAAGGACAAAAACATTTGTTACTTCATGCACATGCATAACAATGACAGTACCAACTACTGGGCTCTGAGCACCCCGGTGCTGAAACAATGTTTGCAGCTTATTGGGTTTCACGACATTCAAGAACTGCTAAAGGTCTCCCCAAAAATCCTGGAGAAGCACATGTCGCGAATCATTCTCGTGGCCCGTAAATAGACTTTTATGGCGCTGGAACAGCGTCCTTCAAAAGGACAAGCCTTGGTGGCGAATGCCCATGTACCAATCCACATGCCACTGCGGCGCCATCAAAATTCAGGTTCTCCACCTTCCCCAGCGGCTGATCCAATGCAACTGCTCCATATGCCGTCGCTACGCCGCTTTATGGGGCCACTATTCTAAGCATGAGGTCTGTATTATTTCTGACCCCGGTGCGATCACCGAATACCTATGGGGCGACAAGATCATCAAGTTCTGCCACTGCTCAAACTGCGGTTGTGTAACTCATTACGACGCGGCGGGGGATTCCGTCGATGGCAGAGTCTCGGTGAACTTCCACATGTTCGCTCCTGAGGTGTACCGCGACATTGAGCTGCGTACCTTTGATGGGGCCGATACCTGGGAACTACTCTAACGCCCCGTGAATCGAGGTAAGCCCGCAATCCGTCAGGAGTCCATCCCCGGCACCCACCGCGTGCTGGCGATGCTGTTTCTTTTTGCTGTTGTAGCGACCGTGGTGTACACCCATCAGCTGGTGATTCCGCTATTCCTGGGGCTTCTGGCCTGGGGCAAGCTCTGGCTGAAAACCTTGACCCCAAAGGTCGGCATGCTGCTGCTCAAAAACAGCGTCGTGTTGCAGCTCCGTCGCTTCGCGGTTCAGGCATCCACCCACATTTTTGTGAAGTCCCACAAACCCTGGCGACGCTTTCTGACCAGGCTAAAGCTAGCGGTCGTGGCCGCAGTATCCGGTGTGTTCAACGGCTATTTGGGGCTTCCCCTGTGGCTACGGACGGCCATCGCGATTGGAGTACTCATCGCCACGGCCGGTAGCTCCTTTGCCGTGTTTGCCCTCTTGATCATTCCTCAGACCCTCCTGGATTGGATGGGCCGGCGCCTGGGGATGATCCTCAACAGGCTCGGGGTCACGCGGTTCCTGGTCACTCTTTGGGAGATACTGGTACCAGAAACACTGCGACACCGCTGGTATATGTACGTGAAGTGGAAGCTGGGGCGACAACAGCTTCGGGCTGCCAGGCGCGTTCATGAAAAGGTGGTCCAGGCACCGACGGTCGAAGAGCAGAGCGAGACGACAATTAACTTACCTGAGGACTCCTACGCCCCCAAATGAAGATTCGAAGCTTTACCGAACGTGATCGAGCGAGTGTCCTGGCCCTGTGGGAGGCCTGCGAACTCACCCGTCCCTGGAACGACCCCAACGCCGACATCGACCGCAAGATTCGCTTTCAACCGGAACTGTTCTTCGTTGGCTCGATGGATGACGCGGTCATGGCTTCCGCGATGGCCGGCTACGACGGCCACCGGGGTTCAGTGTTTTACCTCGCGGTGCACCCGGATTTTCAGGGCCTTAGCTACGGCGAGAAACTAATGTTGCATATCGAGCAGGTGCTGACCGGGCTCGGCTGCCCAAAGCTCAACATCGTGGTTCGGCGCAGCAACGATAGGGTGCTGCGGTTCTACGACAAGCAATCCTATGAACCCGACGATGTGGTCAGCATCGGGAAGCGCCTAATCTCAGATACCTGAAGCAAGGCAGCGGCCCCACCTCGCTCAGGAATGCTCAACGTTAGGCGGTAATCTTCCGCAACACGGTCAATGCGCCATCGTTAGTCAACAACCGGGGCGAGAAGTAGCCCGTCGCTTCCGTGACCGCCAGGTCCACGAGGTAGTCATAGTCCTCGGCTTTGATCTTGTCGGAAACGGGGGAGATGCCTACGTCGTCGCGCAACTGCACCACGGCGTCGATGAAGGCTCGCGCCTTTTGCGCTGACGTTTGTCCGTCTTGAGACGCACCCACCAGATCCGCAAGCTCCGCCAGGGGTGCTTCCGCCTCGGCAAGGCAAAAGTCCAACGCGTGAGGCAGCACCATGGCATTCGCCAAACCGTGAGGAATACCGTATTTACCACCGAGCTGGTGGGCAATGGCATGCACGTTACCGACATTCACCTGATTGATGGAGATGCCGGCGTAGTAAGCCGCCATGACCATCGCTTCGCGGGCTTCCACATCATCACCTTGCTGACAGGCCCGGCGCAGGTTGGCAAAGATCATGGGAATAGCTTGCCGGGCGCTACTGCGGCTGGTGCCCCGCTCCCAGCGACAAATATACGACTCCACGGCGTGAGTTAAGGCGTCCATACCCGTAGCCGCGGTGATCGAGGGTGGCAGCCCGAGCTGTAGTTCCGGGTCGAGAGCGGCGGCTTCCACATGCATCCCCACACCCGAGAGCACGCCCTTTTCGTGGGTCGTCGGGTCGGAGATCACCGCACCCATGGTAGCTTCGGAACCGGTTCCTGCCGTGGTGGGGATTACGAACAAAGGCAAGGTGTCATGCTTGACCTTACCCAGGCCTATCCAGGTTTTAGGGTCATCGGTGCTGGTTGCACTGGCGGCAATAAGCTTGGCGCAATCGATGGACGATCCTCCGCCGATGGCCAGCACAGCTTCGCTGTTGTGGCGTTTCTGCTCGGCGACGCCCTCGGCGCCTTGAGCAAAGGTGGGGTCTGGCTCAACGCCGTCGTAAAAGGCCACGTCGACGTCGGTATCGGCGAAGCCCGCCAGGGCCTGATCGACGATACCGAGATCGCGAAGGGGTTTGTCGGTCACGACCAGGATTCGCCGGAATCCGCTGCGATGGATATGCTGACATAGTTGGCGCGCGCTGCCGGCGCCGGCGAAGGCCATATAGCTGGGGCTCGGAGAAAACGTTGTCAGCAGTTTGGCCAGGATAAAGAAACAAGCATTCTTGAATTTGTTCATCGTTATGTTCTGCTACCGCGGTGAGAATGCGAGCAAGATTAGCAACTACGGAACGACACGGCGAGTACCCCCTAGGTCTGAGGCCGCAGTGCCCCAGGGGGCAACACCCGGGCGACCCAAACGGGCCAACACTGTTGGCGTGTATTTGAATGAACGAGGTTTCTCATGGAACTGACCCGACGCTACATCCATATCAACGATGACGACCGATCCCTGTCCCTCCGTGAGGACCGCGCACCCTTGCCCGGTGCCGATGAGGTGCTCATTGAGGTGCACGCCGCCGGGCTGAATCGGGCCGACCTTCTGCAACGGAAAGGCCTCTACCCACCACCGCAAGACGCCTCACCCATCATGGGCCTTGAGGTATCTGGCACTGTGGTTGCGTGCGGCGAGGCGGTGAGCGGCTGGTCCGTGGGCGACCCTATCTGTGCCCTCACCCATGGCGGCGGATATGCAAGCCACGCTATTGCGCCCCAGAGCCAGTGCTTACCGGTGCCCGAGGCCTACACCTTGAGCGAAGCCGCAGGCCTCCCCGAAGCGCTACTTACGGTTTGGCACAATCTGTTTCAGCGGGCTCGCATGCAAAGTGGCGAACGGGTGCTTGTCCATGGAGGGGCGAGCGGTATCGGCACCCTCGCCGTCGCCATCTGCAAAGCCATGGGCTGCGAGGTATACAGCACCGCTGGTACCGACGGGAAATGCCGGCGGGTAGAGGCCCTCGGGGCAACCCGGACCTTCAACTACCGCTCGGAAAGCTTTGTCGAAGCCCTGGATGAGCTCGGCCTGAAAGGGTCCATCGATGTGATTCTGGACATGGTCGGCGGCGACTACGTGCAGCACAACATCGACGTGGCCGCACCCGAGGGCCGCATCGTCAACATCGCCTATATGCGGGGCTTCAGCACAGAAGTGAACTTCTTACCGGTGTTACTCAAACGACTGACGCTGACAGGCTCCACCCTGCGGGCCCAAAACACGGCACAGAAAGCCCAGATGGTCCTGGAAATCCGCGAGCAGTTGTTTGAACACCTGGAAACGGGCGCGGTCAAACCCGTTATCGATCGAGAATACCCGCTCGCAGACGCGGCCGAAGCGCAGGCCTATATGGAACGCGGCGAGCACCTCGGAAAAATACTGCTGCGGCCCTGAGCACAAACACGGCACCACGAAACGGGGAATTACCGACCATGCACGGGCTTATCCACTATCAACATCTGCTTGTCGCCGTCTTGACGATGCTGCTCGTCGCCTGCGGTGGCGGTGGTAGCAGCTCTCCTTCCCCACCCGCCAATACTCCTCCTGTGGCTGAAGCCGGTACAACCCAGGAAGTGGATGCGGGCGCGGCAGTCTCCCTCGATGGTAGCGGCAGCAGTGATTCCGATGGCAGCTTGAGTAGCTTCCAGTGGAGCCAAACCAGTGGTCCCGAAGTAATGCTTCAGGACGCGGACCAGGCCATGGCGAGTTTCCTGGCGCCGGACGTGAGCGATAGAAGCGATCTGGTCTTTTCCCTGACGGTAACCGACAACGACGGTGCAACGGCCACCGATTCTGTCACCGTGCGAGTGCGGGCGCCTGTACCACCGGCGGAAGTGAACATCAGCGGTCGTCTTTTGGCTTCAGCGAGCCAGAGTCTGGATGGCGACACGAACGACCCTTTCAACCCCTTATTTATCAACGATGACCCTAGCAACCCTCAGCGCATTGGCAACCCCATCACCCTGGGCGGCTACGTAAACGAACCCGGCGCTGGCGCCGAGGGCCGCTCGCAGATCGAGGGCGATCGCGAGGATTTCTTCCTCGTAGACATGCTGGCCGGGCAGACCATCAATCTCCTGGTCGCCGAATTTCAGGATGCCGACGCAGATCTGTATTTGTATTCCACCACGGGCGAACTTCTGGACTTCTCTATCCAAACCGGGCAACTCGAAACTCTGACAGTTCCACGGACCGATAGCTATCTGGTCAACGTTTCCGTCTTCTCCGGCGCCACGAATTACACCCTGGCCATCGGCTCAAGTCTCGCGCCCGTAGCCAACGCTTATGACGATGTAATCCCCGACGAAGCCATCGTTACCTACAGCAACGCTGCGGATACCCTCGAGGCACGTCGCCGACTGGTTCGCGAAATGTATCTGCAGGAAGTCGGCGGTGGGCCCCGGCGGGCCCGGCTGCTGGCCATGGAGGCGCGAAACGACGATGAGCAAGTGCAGGCCCTACGCCTGGGCCGTTTGTCCGCCCGACAAAAGCAGTTCGCCGATGGAAAGAAAGCCCGCATCTGGCGCACCTTGATGACCATCAAGGGTTTGAACCGACAACCGGGAGTATCCCACGCCGAACCCAACTTCCGTGTTCGTCCCCTGGCGGCGGTGAACGACGAGGCCTACAACGTGCAGTGGCACTACCCACTGATCAACTTGCCCGGCGCCTGGGACACGAGCACCGGCAACCCCGAGGTAGTCGTGGCGGTGGTTGATACGGGCGTGCTCGCTGGGCATCCGGATCTGGCCGGCCAGCTGGTGGACGGCTACGACTTTATCCGCGACCCCCGGGAAGCGGCTGATGGTGACGGCATAGACCCCAATCCCGAGGAATCCATCGGTGGTGGCGATCCCGCCGCCGTGAACTTCCACGGCACCCACGTAACAGGCACCGTAGCCGCAGCGGGCAACAACGGTATCGGCGTAGCAGGCGTTGCCTTTGGTGCCCGGGTAATGCCCCTGCGCGCGATAAACGCCAGCGGCGGCACCACCTACGACGTGAACCAGGCCGTTCGATATGCGGCGGGGTTGGAAAACGACTCGGGGACCGTACCCGACCAGCCCGCATCTATCATCAATCTAAGCCTCGGCGGTAGCGGTTTCAGCACCACCAGTCAGAATCTGTACAACGAACTGCGCAATCGCGGCATCGTCGTGGTCGCCGCTGCGGGGAACGAAAGCAGCACCTCGCCGAGCTACCCCGCGAGCTATGCCAACGTAATCTCTGTAAGCGCCGTAGACGCGCAGCAGCAGATCACCCGCTACTCAAATACGGGCCGCAATATTGATGTGGCTGCCCCCGGGGGCGATGGCGGCGTGGACCTGAATGGTGATGGCTACCCCGATGGTGTGTTGAGCACGGGAAGCTCCGATGGCGCCTTTGCCTATACCTTTCTTAGCGGGACCTCCATGGCATCACCCCATGTGGCCGGCGTGATTGCTCTCATGAAAAGCGTCAATCCGGATCTGGATGCGGATGATGTGGATCGCCTGCTGGAAAGCGGTGCCCTAAGCGATGATCTCGGTAGCCCGGGGAGAGATGACCAGTACGGCCACGGCCTGATCAACGCGCGCAAGGCGGTCGAAGCAGCCCTGGCCGAAGCTGGCGGCAGTGGCAGCAGCCCGCCGCAGCTCACCGCGTCAACGGTCGCCCTAAATTTCGGTGCGCTGGTCAGTCGTCTGGAAGTCATCCTACGAAACCGAGGTAGCGGTGAGCTTACCGGGGTATCTCTGACCGCCGACGAGCCCTGGCTCGCCGTAAGCGCCATAAACACGGATGCCACAGGCCTCGGGACCTATGCCATCAGCGTGGATCGCGACGCCCTGAGCCCCGGTGTGTATGAAGCTAATCTGGAGGCCAGCTCTAGTGCCAACCCTCTGATCATTCGAGTATTCCTGTCGGTGACCGACTCGTCGGAGGCGCAGTTGGGGCAGGTCTACCTCCTGCTCTATGATCCCGCTACCGATGAAGTGGTCGCCCAGACTGTGGTGGAGCGCAGCGCCGCCGGCTTTAGCTACCGCCTGCCGAGCGCGCCTCCTGGGGATTACCAGCTGTTTGCCGGTACGGATCTGGACAACGATCTGCTTATCTGTGATTCCGGTGAAGCCTGCGGCGCTTACCTAACCATAGACCAGCCCCTGACGATCACCCTGGATCGTGATCGCGACGATATCGACTTTCCCATCGAGTATCTGATCGCCTTACCGGGTGCCGCCGCGGCAGAGGAAAATGGCACAATACGGCTACCCACCACTCTGAAGCGCCGCTTAGGGAAGCCATGATGCCGAACCAGCCAAAATTTTTTGCAGGGTTGCTCCTCGCAGGACTATTTCTGGCCAGCTGTGGCGCCAGCGAACCCGAAGCCCCCGAAAGCGCCAGCCAAGCGCCAACCGCCGCCAACGTTGAAGCTGCTCCCGATACGGAGCTGGCTTTGGCAGAGACGGAAGCCCCGGCCCCGGTTACCGCTGAAGAAGCACCGGCCCCGGAGACGACCGCCGCAAGCACGGCTGACAAAGAAGATGCTTTTCTCCGGGATCGATCCAACCCCGCTCTGCGCGAGCCCTGGACCGGCGATCTCGATGAACTCATCGAGCGCCGGGTGATTCGTATTCTCACGGTATACGGCCCCGGTCGCTTCCACCTTGAAGAAGGGCGAGGCCGGGGAATCGTTGGTGAGATGGCGAGCCTTTACGAAAAGCACCTCAATGACGCCCTGGATAGCGGACATATCAAGGTCTTCACCATCGTCATTCCCGTGGCCCGTGATCAACTCATTCCGGCCCTTCTGGAAGGGCGCGGCGATCTTGTCTCCGCTGGTTTAACTATCACCGATGAGCGTCGGGAACTGGTGGATTTCAGCATTCCCGCCAGCAAACCGCTGAACGAAATTCTCGTTACCGGACCGGCCGCACCAGAAGTCGCCACCCTTGATGACCTGGCGGGCGAGCGAATCTATCTGCGCCAGGACAGCAGCTATCGCGAGAGCGTAGAGCAACTCAGCGCTAGTCTTGTAGAGAAAGGGTTGGCCGCCATCACGATTGTGGAGATGGATGGCGCCCTGGAAGACGACGACCTTATCGAGATGGTCAACGCAGGACTGCTGCCCTGGGCGGTGGTCGATGACTACAAGACCGCCCTCTGGGACGACGTGTTCACGGACCTCGTAGTACGCAAAGACCTGATCCTCCGAGAAGGTGGCCGTATCGCCTGGGCTATGCGTAAAGACAGCCCGGAACTCAAGGCATCTGTTGATGGCTTCCTGAAGAAGAATCGCCAGGGCACCCTCATGGGTAACATCATGGTGAATCGCTACATCCGTGATTTCGATTGGGCCGCCAATGCCCTGGGCGACGAAGACTACCGGCGCTTTGAAGAACTGGAAGACCTGTTTCGTCGCTACGGCGAGCAGTACGGCATCGAGTACCTGTTTGCCGCTGCCCAGGGCTACCAGGAATCGCGCCTGGATCAGGACGTACGCTCCCATGCGGGTGCCGTGGGTGTGATGCAGCTGCTACCGGAAACTGCGGCCGATAAAAATGTCGGGATTCCAGATATTCACGAGGTGGAGCCCAACATCCACGCGGGCATCAAATACATGGATTTTCTCCGGGATCGCTATTTTGACGATCCAGAAATCACTCCCCTGAACAAAGCCCTGCTATCCCTGGGGGCCTACAACGCCGGGCCGTCACGGATGATCGGTATGCGGCGCAAAGCCGAGGAACGCGGTTACGATCCCAACGTTTGGTTCGACAACGTTGAGCTCATCGCCGCCGAAGAGATAGGCCGCGAGACCGTGCAGTACGTATCAAACATTTACCGCTACTACCTTACCTATCGCATGATTGCGAATCAGGAGCTCAAGCATGCGGCGGCGCGCCGTTCGGCGGGGATGAGCGATGCGCCTGACCTGTGAACACAAAGAACAGGTAACCGCCAAACCAACCCGCAAGACCCTGCAGAAGTAGTCCGTGGAGATCGCGCACAGCCGCAACCCCATTGAGACCCAACACGGCTTTCATGATGAGGTGAAGGGCGATGACCGCGGCAGCACCACCCAAACCGTAGAACAACACCTGATAGCGCTGGGGCACAAGGCGCGCCAGCCCCACGGCCACGGGCAGGGCGAGAAGAAACGCCACGAGCATCAGGGGTAGATAACTCGTCGCCATACCCACAATATCCTGTCCCGTGGTCAACAAGCGATCACGCAGGGTAATGGGCAAACCCAAGGCCTCTACCCGGGCCAGTATCACCTGGGTGGCAATGATCGACCCCAATAAATAGGCACCCAATACGGCGGGGAAAAAACCTATGACAGCTCTGAGCACCGCAAGGCCCTTTGCCACAAAGACGCGTCATCATGCCCCGACCAGCTACTGGATAAAAGCCTTCCTCGGAGTGTTCGCCACGGCACTCCTACTGTGCGCAGGTACCGTTGGTGCGGCGGATTACCGCTTACGGACTCTGGCTGACGATCTACGTTGGCCCTGGTGCGTCGCGCAACTGCCCGATGGCAGTTTCCTGATTACGGAGCGCGAGGGACGGCTCCTGCGACTCTATCCCGACGGGCAGCGCAGCATTATCGATGGCACGCCGCCGACGCTGTTTGCCGGTCAAGGTGGCTACTTCGATGTCGCGGTGCATCCCAAGTTCGCCGACAACCAACTGCTGTACTTGAGTTACGCAGAAGGGACCCCCCAAGCCAATGGCACCGCCGTCTTTCGAGGCAGGCTCCAGGGCGACCGCCTGGTTAACGGCCAGCGCATTTTGCGCGTAAAGCCCGACAAGTCCACTCCCCAGCATTATGGCGGGCGTATGCTCTTTGTTCCCGGCGGCGATTTGCTCATCACCAGTGGCGAAGGATTTGAGCATCGCGAAGATGCCCAGGACAAAGAAAGCGAGTTGGGGAAAGTACTGCGTATCCGCGATACCGGCGAGCCTCGCGGAGTGGACGCGAGATTCTTCGGCGAATACCTACGCGTATGGACTTTAGGGCACCGCAATCCTCAAGGCATCGCCCTGGATCACAGCAGCGGACTCGTCTACCTCCATGAACACGGCCCAAAAGGCGGCGATGAGGTGAACGTCCTCCGTAAAGGCAGTAACTATGGTTGGCCTGGAGTCACCCACGGGGTGGACTACAGCGGCGCCCGTATCTCACCCTTCAAACAGGCGCCAGGCTACGTTGACCCCCTTTGGACCTGGGTCCCCAGCATCGCCCCCTCGGGACTGGTTGTTTACAACGGCAACGGTTTTCCCGAGTGGCGCGGGAGCCTGCTTGTCGGAGCTCTGGTGGATCGCGAGGTTCGCCGCCTCACGCTGCGGGATGATGAGGTGGTTGGTGAGGAACGCTTGTTTGGAGAACTGAATGCGCGCATCCGTGACGTGCGCGTGTTGGGCGGAGAACTGTATCTACTCACCGATGGCGAACAGGGATCTCTTGTTCACGTACGCCCCTAAGCGGGAACGAGAAGTAGCGCGCCGAGATTACCCTCGGCACGCTGAGGTCCAAAAAAGAGAAAACCGGTTTAGGCGGCGCGCTTACGAGCGGGCGCTTTCTTGCGAGCGGTTTTTTTCGCTGCAGTTTTCTTAGCCGGACTCTTCTTGGCGGGGCGCTTTTTGGCCGGAGCTTTCTTAGCCGCCGCTTTTTTGGCTGGTGCTTTTTTCTTGGCTTTGGCTTTCGTCTTCTTACGACGAGCCGCCGCTTTTTCTACCATGGCTGCTGCACGTTCCGCCGCCTTGGCTTTACGAGCTTCCAGGGCCAGGTCAGCGCGCATGGGTAACAGCTTCTCGGCGTAATCGTAGGCCGCCTTGGCCGTATCGGTTACCGCCTCACCCAACTCCTGCACCTGCTTCATCAGCGCATCAACGCGCTTTTGATTGTCGCTGGTCTTTTTAACTCGCAAAGCAGCGCGAGCTTTTTTCAGCCGATCAGTGGCTGCTTTGTGTTTTTTCTTGGCGGTCGCTAACTCTCGCCGCGCCTTATCATGAGCACGCTCCGTCTCCTTGAGGAGTTTTTGCCGGAGCTGTTCAACTCGTTTACTCGCCTGCTCGGCCATCTTGGTCGCCTGGGCCAGTTCTTTTTCCAACATACGCTTTTCCTTCTTCTACTAGTGATGGACCCCAATTCAAGTGTAGGGAGGTTTACGCGCTTTGTAACGGTTATTTCTTGATCTACGACAACGGTCTGGCGATCACTCGTCGCAGATAGCACCGTACTCGTCGTATTCACCGTTGGTAAACGCAATGCTCGACTATACCGGGACGATAGGTACGACTATCCTTAAAGCCTGACAGGGAGAAGATCGTGGCGATGAACGATAGTGACGCCCCGCCCGAGGAAACGAGTACAGGGCAACCCGAAACGACTGTAAAAAGCGGATTACGCGTGCCTCGCGCCGTGCGTAAACGATTGCGTGCCGCGGCCGTCGCCAAAGTACGTCAGGACATTATTCACGCCGGACGTCAGGAATCGGATTACGCTCAGGAAGACCTGGAATATCTGGTCGCGGAGAAAGAAAAAGAGATCTGGTCCGGACTCGGCTGGAAAGGCTTTGGAGTCGTTGCCCTGCTCCTGGGCATTAACATCGGTATTTGAAGACCGTGTCTTTGTTTCGCTTCGCAAAGTACTCGACGATCCTCTTCTTCCTGAATCGTCATCGGAGCAAGTTGTTTCGCTCCGTCGCGGTCTTACTCTTCGCCCTCGTCACCGCGCTTCTATACGATGATTTGCGGGCATATCTTGAGGCGCGGCATCCGGAGACTCTGATCTACGCCCTGGGAGCCAAGATAGTTATTGTCTACGGCGCGCTGGCGTTTGTGCTCTTTCAGTTCCGGCCTGATAGCAAAAGCACCCAAAGCGGTGAAGCACGGGCCGCAGCCCTGGCACCAAAGGTCGACGCACCAGCAAAAAAAGAGGCGGTAAAAACGCCCCCCCAGGATCGTCTGCAGGCCCTGGCAGACCTCGATGATCACGACACTTTACGCACCCGCTACGACCGAATCCTGGCGGGTGAGGAGTCGACGACTCAGGCGCCCAAGCGCTCCTCTACAAAGTCCAGGCGATCCTGACCAAAGAACATCTCGTCGCCAATGAATACTGTCGGCGCACCAAAAATGCCCCGTTCAACGGCCGCTTCCGTAGCGGCAATCAGCGCCTGTTTGACTTCAGGCTCGGCACAGCGGGCAAGCAGCGCATCGGTATCAAGGCCGACGTTGGTAAGCACCCGTTGTACGACCTCAGGATCACCCATGTTTTCACCATCAACCCAAACGGCCCTAAAGACCGTTTCTATGTAAGCCGACAGACAAGCAAGATCCTGAGCGGCCAGTACTCCCCGCATGAGGTTCAAGGTATTGATGGGGAAATGGGGATTAAAGTTCAGGGGCACCCCGTAGCGTTTGGCAAAGCGCGGCAAATCCTGTTCGAGCATATACCGCCCTTTGGCCGGCACCGTTATCGGTGAAGCGCTGCCGGCGGCTTTGAAAACTCCGCCGAGAAGCATGGGTTGGTAAACAAGATCGAATCCGTATTGCTCCTTCAATTGCAGCAAACGGCAATGGGCGAGATAGGCCGTGGGGCTCCCCACGTCAAAATAGAAATCCAGGGTCATCGGTGGCTCCTAGGTGGATGGCCGCTTTGTTTCAACAGCCTTGTTTCGAAAGCCGCAGCAGTTCAATCGATATATGCACGGCCTCGGATATGGTTCTATTTTAGAACCATATTTCATCATTACGACCTTGGCAAGGACTCCAGGGTCCCATCCTGCTGCATACGCAGGCGACCCACGGGAGCAGCCCGCCGCCGCACACCGGGCTCGGGAGCTAGATAGAACAAATCTCCATTTCTACCGGTAAGGGCCAGACCCGCGCCATTGGCCCGGGCAATCGCTGCATTGGCCGCCATGTGCTGGTCTTCACCGTGTACCGGCACCACCAGCCGGGTATTTACCCAACGGTATAGCTGCGCCAGTTCATCCCGACAGGGGTGTCCAGAAGCGTGAATGGGTCCCTCGGAGCCGGGCGCGTCGATCACTTCGATAGAACGAGCTCGCAACCTATCCAACATGCGCTGGATAGCCTCTTCATTCCCGGGAATGACCCGTGCGCTAAGGATCATCGTGTCTCCCGCCTCAAGATCCAGGGCCGGGTGAGTCCCCGCTGCGAGACGGTGGAGGGCGGCACCTTGCTCCCCCTGACTCCCCGTGGCCACCGCCAACACCTCATGGCGAGGGAGATAGGCCAAGTGTTCAGCGTTGATCAATCGCGGCGAGGGCTCGAGGAGTCCTGTTCGCACGGCAGCACCGTGGATAGTGTGCAGGGAGCGACCAAGGAGTCCCAGATACCGATCCGTTCGCTCCGCCGCCCAGGCCAGGCTGGCCAGACGAGCGACATTGCTCGCAAACCCTGTCACCACAACTCGCCCGGTCCGCTGGCGGATAGCTTTCCGAAGGCCATCACGTACGGCACTCTCGCTAACGGAGTGGCCCTCCGTTAGCGCGTTCGTCGAGTCGCAGATAATCGCGTCAAGGGAAGTCTGCCCCAGGGCTTGAAAGACTGCAGAGTCGAAGGCGGGCCCCACGACGGGCCCCGAGTCGATTTTCCAGTCGGCGGTGTGCAATACCCGACCAGCGGCGCAGCGGATATCCAGGGCACAGGTATCCGGGGTGGAATGGGTAATCGGCACCCAATTTACGGTGAAGGGACCGATGGACAGCTCGTCACCGGGCAGACACTCGATAATCCCCTCCGGAAGTCTCCCACCACGTCCCGCCGCCTTCCGCCGTAGGACTTCGGCAGTGAAGGGCGTGGTATACACGGGAGCACCCAGCCGCTCCCACAACAGAGGTAAGGCCCCGATGTGGTCCTCATGAGCGTGGGTGAGCACGATACCCGCGAGCTGCCCCCGACGCTCGGCAATAAAGCCCGGATCAGGCATTTCAATACGGGGACGCAGGGCGCCAGCTTCGCGCTCGAAGGTGATACCGCAATCCACCATGAGCCAGGCACCCTCATGGCCAAACAAATTGAGATTCATACCGATCTCGCCACAGCCACCGAGGGGCAAAAACCACAGATCCCTGGCCCCGGGATTCATAGCTGCGGTTGGCAACTGGGACACCAGTAGATTCGCCGACTGCCCAGGGTGTCCCGCTTGATGGTGTCACCACAGCGTTAGCAGGCCTTGCCATCGCGGGCAAACACAAAAAAGCGCCGACGCTCGAAGCCCCGAACCGTTTTCTTCAGGGTCGCAGCGAGGCGAGGGGTAAGAGTAATGCCGGCGGTAGCATAGCTGCGCTGGGTGACCGCCAGAGTCTCGCGGGCTAAACGGCCGCGTTCGCCGCGACTCAATTCCGCGGCTCGCGTTTGTGGGTGCAGGCCCGCGCAAAACAGTATTTCCGATCGCAGATAATTGCCGCTGCCGGCCAGAAATTGTTGGTCCAGATACAGCGCGGCCAGGGCGCGACCGCGAAAACGAGAATCGTCCAGGCGATCGGCGATATGGCGCCATGTGAGTTTCGGTGACAAGAGGTCTGGCCCAATGCGTGCGAGAAAGGGGTGCATGCCCAGATCATTGGTGGGCCACACACTGATATCGGAGGCGCTATAGAGTAAGGCACTGTGCTCCGCCGTATGTAGGGCGAGTCGTAACGAACGATTGGTTTTCGGCAAGCGCCCGCGACGGACGATCTTCCACACTCCGTAGAGCTGATTATGGGAATAGATCGTGTGAGCATTAGCAAAATGGGTCAGCAAAGCTTTCCCGCGAGTTTCCACCTCGATCACCGATTCTCCGCTGAGGAGCGGGCCAAAACGTCGCAACCGAGGCAGGGTAAAGCGGACCTCCTCCACGGTCTGATCAACGAGCACATCGGCAATACGATCGGCGGCACGCCGGATCTCCGGGCCCTCGGGCATGGGGCAACACCTCCTGCTGTGTAAGCCTGAACATACGCGCCAGGTCGCGCAATGGTTGCCTACCCTTTACTTCGCCGGGTCAGCTGAGCAGACTCCAGGCATGGCAAACGCGTTTCCATGCCACCCTTAGGGGTACGCCTCAGCTTCGGTGCCGGTGGTGCCGTGTACGCCGTGAAGGAAGCGGCGTACAACATGTTTGTGCTGCTCTTTTATACCCAGGTGCTGGGATTGAACGGCACGCTAACGGGTTTGATCATCGCCCTTAGTCTTCTTTGGGACGCGGTATCCGACCCTCTGGTAGGCGCACTTTCGGATCGTCTGCGTTCCCCCTACGGGCGTCGACACCCTTTCATGGTCGCGAGCATTGTGCCCCTGGGGGTCGGATTCATAGGCCTGTTTTCGCCGCCCAGTGCTCTGATTGAATCTAATTGGGGTTTGGGTGCCTGGCTGCTGTTCTGGTCCCTGTGGGTGAGAACCTTCGTCACCACTTTTTCTATTCCCAGTTTGGCCATGGCCACGGACCTCACCAGCGACTATCAGGGGCGCAGTCACGTCCTGGGCCTTCGCCTGGGAATTCTGTTTCTGTTTTCCGTACTTGTTCCCGCGGTAGCTCTACTGCTGATTTTCCCAGCAAATGGCGACGCGGATGGTCGCTTCGTAACGGCAAACTACCCACGCTACGGGGTTTTCTCCTGCGTGATCTGCTGGGTCATGGCCAGCATCGCCAGCTTCGGCACCCGCCGCTATGCCAGACCCCCAGCGGCATCTGCAACGCAGCCGCCGTCGCGAAATACCGGCAACTCGTTAACCCAGGATTTATTGCGCACCCTGCGCAACACCAGCTTCCGCAATCTGCTGGGCTACGAGATCTCACTCATGGCCGCCTATGGCACGGTCTCGGCCCTGAACATGTTGGTGTGGACCTACTACTGGGAATTCAGCGCCATGGAAGCCTCGGCGGTCCTGTCTTTACCGAGCCTCCTCGCGGTGGGACTGGTGCTCTTGAGTCTGCGCAGTCTGGGACGACGCTTTGAAAAATATCAGCTCCTGCAGCTCTCGGCGATTGGCCTAATCGTCAACGCCCTGTGGCTGTATCCCTTGAACATGGCCGGTTTGATTAGCCAGGACAACCCATCCCTGATTTTTACTCTGAACTTTGTGTTTATGCTGTTCTTTATGTTCTGTTTTCTTATGCGCGGCATCCAGAGCCAGTCTATCGTCGCGGATATCACCGACGAGCACGAATGGGACCACGGCTTGCGCCAGGAAGGTGGGTTCTTTGCGGCCATCAATTTCTCTAACAAGATCGCCACCACCGTTGGGCCTTTGTATGGCGGGCTGGCCCTGGACATCATCGGTTTAGAAGCCGGCATGCTTCCAGGCCAGGTACCAAAACCCGTGCTGGACGGGCTGGTGATTGCCTTCGGCCTGGGCACTCTGCCCTTTATGATCATCGCCCTGTTCTTCGCCCTGCGGATCACCCTGAGTCGTTCTCGCGTCGAGGATCTTCAACGCCAGCTTCGCGAGCGAGCCGACGCCCCCTTGTGAGGTCTTCGGTGGGAGAGCACAATGCGCGCCTCCCATGATCCAAAGCACAGGCCCGGAAATGAGCCCCATCGTCTCCGACATCCGCATCCGCCAGGCGCAACCGCTAATTACGCCCTGGGTATTGGCCAGTGAGATGCCCATCAATGATTCCCAGGCCGAGCTGGTGGCTCAGTCCCGGGAAGCCATTGCCGCGTCCCTGAGAGGTGATGACCCCCGTTTGGTGGTCATCGTTGGTCCCTGCTCGGTCCACGATCCCGCCGCACTGATGGACTTTGCCCGTCGGCTCCACGAACACGTTGCTTCCCTGGGTGACGCGCTGCTGCCTGTGCTGAGGGTGTACTTCGAAAAACCGAGAACCGTGGTGGGCTGGAAGGGACTCATCAACGACCCGGATCTAGACGGCAGTTTTCACATCAACAAGGGTCTGCGCCTGGCCCGCGAGGTGCTGCGGGATGTAGCCAGCCTGGGCCTACCGGCGGCGAGTGAGTTCCTCGACACCACCTTCGGGCAGTACTACGCGGATCTGGTGAGCTTTGGCGCCATCGGTGCGCGCACCGTCGAGAGCCAGATTCACCGCGAACTGGCGTCGGGTCTGTCCATGCCGGTGGGCTTCAAGAATGCTACTAATGGGGATGTGGGGGTGGCCATCGACGCCATTCGAAGCGCCGGGCACAGCCACTGGTTTCCCTCCCTGACCCGGGAAGGCACTCCTGCGATTCTCCAGTCCGCCGGTAACCGCGACAGCTATTTGATCCTGCGCGGCGGCAAAGCCACGGGTACAAACTACGATTCCGCTTCCGTACAGGCCGCCGCCGTAGCCATGGCCAAGGCCGAGCTGGAACCGGGCATCATCGTCGATTGCAGCCACGGCAACAGCGAAAAGAATCCGGCGCGCCAGGCCACCATCGTCGCGGATCTCTGCGATCAGATCGAACAGGGCCAATCGGCACTGCGCGGCATCATGCTCGAAAGCCATATCGTAGGCGGCAATCAAGCCATCGGCCCGCGAGACTCCCTCACCTACGGACAGAGCATCACCGACGCCTGTCTGGCCCTGGACGACACGCTCCCGCTACTGGATAACCTCGCCGCTGCGGTGCGGCGGACACGGCTTTAAAGCCCGCACTTAAAACATGTGAGCGACAAGTACGCCGACTGCTCTGAAGCATCGGATCGATAGTTTTGACCCCCTGATCGGCGGCGTGGAGCACTAAACCGGCAACCCGCTGGATGTTCTCTACGCTCACTGAGGGGGGTGACGTTCGCTACGAGAACATCCAGCAGATTGCCTCACGCCGTGCTGACGTCAAGTCAAAGCCAGCGCTCGTGTAACTAGCACAGCTGCACTGTGCCTCGCGCGTGGCACGACGCAAGGAGCATCCGGGGCGGTGAAGCTAAGCGATCCGGTGCCCCTTCTTTCCGGATCGTGTGCTTTACCGCCCCGGGTGCTCCGACAATCCACCACGACCCAACTTACCGCTAGAAACCCAGCAATTAAGCAATCAGGAACGCAGTCCCCAGCGCCTTCCGAATCACGTGTTTACCACCCCAGATGCTCCGGCAATCCACCACCCAAAGTGCTAACAGGAACCCAGCGGGGAAAGACTCAACTACCAGGAATATCCCAACCGCAATCGATAGGTCTCATCCAGTTCTTCGGTCCCATCAACCGCACCAGTGTTTAGATCCCAGGTCACCTCCGCCGCGCCTTCCAGCCCCCCAAAGAGCGGGAACGCCAGCCCAAGCGTGGTGTTGAGCACCACGTTCTCTGGCTCGTCCAGGTTCCATACACCCCGATGGTCCAGATACAAACGGGAATCACCGCCCAGGTAGTTACTGCTCATGTGCACATCCCAGGTGGTACCGATGTATTCACGATCCTCGGCGGTGGCAAAGTCTTCCGAGATATAGGCAAGACCGGTTTCCGCCTCTAGCTGGAAAACCGGTTCCGTGTAGAACTTTCTTCCCAGATATGGGCCAATCGTCGAACGAAGATCCAAGTCGGCAAAGGTGTCTTGCTCAAAGGTGGCGCCACCACCCCAGTACCAGTTGCCCGTCTGGACGCGGTCATAGCGGCCTCGCACGGTCCAATTCTCGGCGTTCTTCACGCCCTGAGCTTCATCGATCTCTCCGAATCCATCCAAACGATAGCGATCTTTGAGGCTCTCCCAGAGCATTTCAACACGGTAATCAAACTCATCCAGGTCCGTGTTGCCGCGTTGGCTATTGAAGGCGACGCTCGCGAGACCGGCGAAGTTGTAGCCATTCCCCAACTCCCAGGGCTCGGGGTTGATTCGGGTGAGCTGCGCCAGGGCATAGGTTTGCTGGGCCTGTTGCTCCAGCTTCAACTGCTCACCGTCGACTTGCAGGCGAGGTGTTTCCAGAACGCTGCCATCGTCCATCTGTAGCACCAGATCCGACTGCACATCCATGCCTACGATCTCCGCCTGATCGATCTCCAGAGTCCCGGCAAAGGCGGTCTCGATTTTCACTTTCCCCGCATCGGCGTCCTTAAACGTCCCGAAAACCACGGAACCGTCTCGAAGCTGTACCCGGTCTACGGACCAGGCGTTAATGCTTGGAAGAAAGAAAAGCGATAGCAGCAGCGCGACGCGGCGAGCCGTTCGAAGCGAAATCATGGGGGTCCCTCGGTGAAACGTTTTGGTGTGATAACTAGCAGCGGCGAAGTTTACCAGCCCAGGCCTGGAAGCTAGGCAAGAACTTCTATGGGGTCACCGACGCGAAACTGCGCAGTGCTTTGGGCAATGGCGTTCATACCGAAGTAAATGACGCCACCGCGCCGTCGATAGGCGGCCAGGGCACGATTGATGTGTGGGTCCCGCTCACCGGTCGCTTGATCAATGGACGGGATGGCGCAGCGAGAGCAGGGTTTTACCAGCTTCACGTCAGCGGCACCGATACGTAAATGTCGCCAGTGGTCCTCGGCGTGGGGCTCGGCGCCTCGGATCACCAGATTGGGGCGGAAGCGATCCATGGGCACGGCTGCGGGTAAACGCTCATTGAGAAAGTCCAGAGATCCCTCGCTCAACAACAACAGAGGAAAGCCGTCAGCAAACGCCACCAGCTGCTGAGCCGGTGCATAACCCGGTTCTACCCCCCGTAAAGCCGTGTCTGGGCAGTGAACCAAACGGAGGGACTCGCCCAGCTTTTCGCTCAACCAATGGTTCACGGCACCGTCGGCCACCGGCGCCACCACGGTATCCTCCCAGACCGTCGCAATAACGCATTCGCCTCGCGGATCCGGCGTCGCCACAGCCCGTTCCTCGCCCGCAAAACCCAGGCGAAGGCCTTCATCGGTGACGGAGACATCCAGCAATGCCATGGCCGGTAAGCGCCGCTGGCTTTGAAATCGACCGCTATCATCGACCAGCATCCAACGCCGGTCCCCGGCGAGACCAAAACGGTCCATAGCCGCGCTCTCCAGGGCGTGACCGCGAGCGGATTTCAGCGGGTATCGATAAATGGCGGACAGCTCAAGGCTCACAGGTCTGAACTCTCTGCTAGCGTTGGCTGGGAGGCCTGCATGCCCTGACTGGATTGCTTCATTGCATTCCCGGGAAGCAGATCGCGCAGCGCCGCAAGGCTCAAGAGAAAATCGTGGACACCACTCGATGTCGTAGGTTCTGTTAAGCCCAGGCGGACCACAACCAGTTCCCACTCCGGTACGACGATCACGAATTGGCCGGCGTTACCTCCGGCGTAGAACAAGCTATCGGGCAGCCCGGAGAACACCACCCCATCGGTGTTGAGCCAAAAGCCACGACCGTAACGACCCTGCTCATCCGACGGCCTGGGAGCTACAGACGCTCGCAACCACTCCTGAGACAGTAGGTCTGAACGGCCATGCCAGGCGTCGAGCCACAGGTGACCAACGGTCATCCAGTCTCTGGCCGTGAGATAGACATAGCTGGAACCCACCTGCACGCCGCTGGCATCGGCTTCCGCGACCAGGGAAGCAACGCCCAGGGGAGCTTTGAAACGGGTCTCGATCCACTGTTCATAAGGCATCCCCAGAGACCGTTGCCAGAACAAGCTCGCCAATACCGTGTCGCCGCTGGAATAGGCAAAGTGCTGCCCCGGCGCATAAGCCTGACCTGAGGATGCGGGCACGGTCCACATGGCGGACTCCCGATACAGCATTCGGGTGACATCGCTGCCCGGTCCGTAGACTTCCTCGAAGTCGAGGCCACTTTCCATCTGCAAGAGGTGCAGTAGGGTCAAACGCTCATCAAGGGCGGCGACAAGCGGTTCCTCCTCGACCTGAGTTCGCAGGGGCGAGCTTGGATCGAGTTCACCGGCCCCGGCTTGCATACCGACCCAGGTGGCCATGAGGCTTTTGTTCATGGACCAGCCCTGCATGGGCGTGGTCTCGTCGACCGGCTCAGCGTAGCGCTGAGCGATGAGTTGCCCGCGGTGGGACACCAACAAAGCCAGGGTGTTACGCCCCCCGGGTTCCTGAAACGCCGCATCCATAGCCGCCATCAACGGTTTTGCCACGATCGGGTCCAGCGCGTCGTAAATGCCGCCTACTCTTACCGTCCTCGCCGCCCTTGCCGCGTCCTGCTCCCGAGGAGATGCCGATTCCATCGGCTCACCATGCAAAGAGCAACCTCTGGCGACGCCGTAGACGGCCCGGGCGCTTACCCCAAACAAGGAAGCCTCAGCACTCCCGGCGCTGCGGTCAACGGCAACGTCCAGGGCGGGTAACAGGGGTCCGAGAATGGCCATGCGCGGACGAATATCCCGCTCAAGCAAAAAACTCTCGGGCAAACCGGCAACAAACACCCCGGAGCAAGCCTGTTTGGCGCTGTAGCCCACGGCAACCTCCAGAGCCCCACGAGCGAACCACGCACCGGCCCCTAGAGCTAACACCAGAACCACAAGAAGCAGCTTCGCTAATCTCGCCATGAACTCCTACCGTCCTTCGTTGTCCGAGCCAGACCCAAGAGCGGGCCGACTGGTAGAATGCCCGCCCCCAGGAGGAACAGCAATGAGTGACCTAGATTTCGACCTGTTTGTTATTGGTGCAGGTTCCGGTGGCGTGCGAGCCGCCCGAATGGCTGCGGGCTTTGGTGCCCGCGTCGCTATCGCCGAAGACCGCTACATGGGCGGCACCTGCGTCAATGTCGGCTGCGTGCCCAAGAAACTCTATGTGTACGCATCGGAATACGGCAAGAGTTTTACCGATGCGCAAGGCTTCGGCTGGAGCAGCGGTGAGAAGCGGTTTGACTGGGCCACCCTCCGTGACAACAAGAAAACCGAGATTTCCCGTCTGAACGCCATCTACCGTCGACTGCTTGATGGTGTTGACGCGACGATCATCGACGGCCGCGCACGACTGATAGACGCCAAAACCGTCGCCGTGGGCGATAAGCACTACACGGCGCGCAAAATACTGATCGCCACGGGAGGCTGGCCCTACAAACCGGACTTTCCGGGCAACGAACTGGCCGTGACCTCCAACGAGGTCTTCGATCTGGATGAGTTCCCGAAGCGTCTGCTGGTAATCGGCGGCGGCTATATCGCCGTGGAGTTCGCCGGCATCTTTAACGGATTGGGTTCGCAAGTTACCCAACTGTACCGCGGCCCCCTCTTTCTACGGGGTTTTGACAGCGACATCCGCGCCCATGCTGCCCAGGAGATTCGCAAAACCGGTGTCGATCTGCGCATGGAAACCAACATCACGGGCCTAGAACGCAGCTCCGGTGGTCTTATAGCCTCCCTCACCGATGGCAGCCGTATTGAAGTCGATGCGGTGCTCTGTGCGGCGGGACGCAGGCCGCACCTCGAGGGTCTCGGCCTGGAGAAAACCGCCGTGAAACTCACCAGCCATGGGACCATCGAAATCAACGACGAATTCCAAACGGCTGAACCTAACATCTACGCCCTCGGCGACGTCACCGGCGGTATGGAACTCACGCCCGTTGCTCTTGCCGAGGGCATGGCCTTCGCTCGCCGGGAGTTTGGTGGTCTGAACAAGATCGTGGACTACGACTTCATTCCCACCGCCGTGTTTAGCCAACCGAATATTGGCACCGTGGGGTTCACCGAGGGGGAGGCGCAGATGGAATTCGGCGAAATCACCCTCTACAAATCCACCTTCCGCCCCATGAAACACACCATCAGTGGGCGTGATGAGAAAACCTTCATGAAACTCATCGTCGAAGACGCCACGGATCGGGTGGTGGGTGTACATATGATGGGCCCCGATGCCGGCGAGATCATCCAGGGCATCGCCATCGCCCTAAAGGCCGGCGCCACCAAAGCCACCTTCGACAGCACCATCGGCATTCACCCCACGGCGGCGGAGGAATTCGTGACCATGCGTGAACCCTGGGGTGATGACTGATCGGGATCACCCGGTACCGGTTCTCTAGGGCAGCAACACTTCATAGCGATACACCGTGGACGCTGAACTCTGGCAACTCGCCCTGCTGACCTTCGCCGGCCTCTGCGCCGGCGTCCTCAATGTTATGGCCGGCGGCGGCTCTTTGCTCTCGGTACCGATCATGCTGTTCCTCGGCGTGCCTGGCCCTGTCGCCAACGGCACCAATCGCATCTCCATCATCGCCCAGAACATCGTTGCCGTACGGACCTTCTTTCGTCGCGGCTTCGCGGACTTTCGCCTCAGCTTGAGCCTTGCCGCTGCGGCGACTCCCGGGGCCATCCTCGGCGCCCTGGTTGGCGTACGCTTGGATGGCGTGTGGTTCGACCGGGTACTGGCCGCCGTTATGCTCGGCGTGCTGGTGCTGATGCAACTACCAAGCAAGAAACGCAAGGACGAAAGCGCGCCCCTGACCCGTAAGAAACTAATCCTGGGACATCTTCTGATGTTCGGAGCCGGATGCTGGGGTGGGTTTATTCAAATAGGTGTGGGCTTCATTCTCATGCCCATTCTCCATCGAGTTATGGGCCTGGATCTGGTGCGCACTAATATGCACAAGGTCTTTATCGCCCTGGCCTACAACCTTATCGCCGTGGTCATCTTTGCTTCTATGGTGTCTATTCACTGGCAATTTGGCCTGGCCCTGGCCTTGGGTAATTCCCTGGGCGGCTACTTCGGTGCGCGCTTCTCCGTAGCGGGTGGCGACCTGTGGATACGCCGGGTGTTCACCCTTGTCTTGCTGGTTTTTATTGCTAAACTCCTGCTCCCGCTGGGTTAGACAAAACTCGTTTCAGCCTATGCCAGTAGTACTGAACATGATTTCCGTCATTCGCTCCACAGCAATACTTCAGAAGCTATTTCTATGATCGAAGTCGAATCCCTTACTCGCTATTACGGTGCCACCGCCGCGGTCAATCAGGTGTCCTTTGCCATCGAAGAGCGGCAAATCGTCGGTCTGTTGGGGCACAACGGTGCCGGGAAAACCACCGTCATGAAAATGCTCAGCGGCTACCTGGAGCCCAGCTCTGGACGGGCCCACATCGGCGGCCTGGACCTGCAGAACAACGCCCGGGAGATCCAGCGCAGGCTGGGCTATCTACCGGAAAATCTGCCCGTATATCCAGAGATGACCATCGCCGACTATCTCGACTATGCGGCCCACCTTAAGGGCCTGCGCGGCGAGGCAAAACAGCGAGCGATCCGCCACAGCGTAGACGCAACAGAACTGGGCGGGCGTTACCTCGATCCCATTGGGCAACTATCCCGGGGTTTCAAGCAGCGCGTTGGGGTTGCCCAGGCGATTCTCGGCGAACCGGAATTGCTGATCCTCGATGAGCCTGGCAATGGATTAGATCCTGAGCAAAACGAACATATGCGCGCTCTTATCCGAGAGCTGGCGGGACGCGCCACGGTAATCCTCTCGACTCATATCATGCAGGAAGTCGACGCGCTCTGTGATCGGGTGCTGGTGCTGTCCAGTGGGGCCCTGTCGTTGGATGCCTCCATGGAGGCCCTGCGCGATAGTCGTCATCTCCTTCTATCTTGCAGCGATGATGTCGACGGTCTGCGGCAGGTTCTTGAGCGCATGCCACAGATCGCGTCCATCGAAACCCAGGCGACTGCCGACGATACGCAGCTTTGTTTGCGCCTGGCGCTGCACGAGGGCACGGCCATGGATACCGCCGCCGGCAACATCAGCCGCGCCGTTATCGAGGCCGGTGCTCGCCTCTATCGCCTGGCGCCGGAGCAAAGGGAACTGGAACAGATATTCCGCGAAGCGGTGCAATCCACGGGAGGTCGTCATGCAGCCTGATCGCGTGCTGGGTCAGGTAGCCCGCAAGGAACTGCAACTGTTCTTCGCCTCTCCGGTCGCCTGGTTGTTTTTGGCTAGCTTCATGGTGGTCTGCCTATTCACCTTTTTCTGGATCGAGGCGTTCTTCGCCCGCAACATCGCCGATGTGCGCCCTCTCTTTGAATGGATGCCTCTGCTACTGATTTTCCTCTGCGCCGCACTGACCATGCGTAGCTGGAGCGAGGAACGGCGCAGCGGCACCCTGGAGCATGTGCTGACCCTGCCGGTGCCTCTATGGCAGTTTGTTCTGGGCAAATTCCTGGCCTGTGTAACAATCCTGGCCCTGGCCCTCGCGGCAACCCTGCCCCTGCCCTTCACCGTAGCCTCCATCGCCAGTCTCGATTGGGGCCCCGTGTTGGCGGGCTACCTCGCGGCGCTGCTGCTGGGCTGCAGCTATCTGGCCATTGGCCTGTTTGTATCCTCGCGCACGGATAACGGTATCGTCAGTCTCATGGGCAGCGTCGCCGTATGCGGTGGCCTGTATCTCGCGGGGAGCGATCTGCTGCTGGGCTTTTTTGGCGGCGCGACGGCGGACACCCTGCGACTTCTCGGCTCCGGGGCTCGCTTTGAAAGCATCACGCGCGGGGTCATAGATCTGCGAGACCTGTATTACTACCTGGCGATAACGACAGGTTTCCTTGCACTGAACATCTACTCGCTGGAACGCGGTCGCTGGGCCCACACCGGCAACCGTCGCCACCGGAGTTGGCAACTGGGCACCGCATTGTTCATCGCCAATCTCGTGCTGGCGGGATTCTGGCTGCACAAGCTGCCCCTGCGCAGCGATGTTACGGAAGGCCGGCTTTACTCCCTGTCGGAGCCCAGTCAAACGATGCTCGCCCAACTGGAGGAACCGCTGTTGATTCGCGGCTACTTCTCGGAGCGCTCTCACCCCTTGCTGGCGCCGTTGGTACCCCAGCTTCGCGATCTCCTCGATGAGTACGCGGTAACCGGCGCGGGCAACGTGCGCGTCGAGTTTGTTGATCCGGCGGAGGATGCCGCAGCGGAGCAAGAAGCCAACGAAGAGTTCAACATTCAGGCTACACCCTTCCAGGTCGCCGACCGCTATCAATCGGCCCTGGTCAACGCCTACTTCAATGTACTCGTGCAGTACGGCGGCGAATACGAAACCCTGGGCTTCTCGGACTTCATCGAAGTAAAGACTTCCGTCAGTGGGGAACCGGAAGTAGTTCTGCGCAATCCGGAATTCGACGTCACCCGAGCGATCCGCGACGTGCTCTACCGCTATCGCAGCGGTGGCGAACTGTTTGACCAGATCAAGAGCCCCGTCACCCTGCGCGCCTACGTGTCGTCGGAAAGCTTACTCCCGCAACTGCTCATTGATTACCGAGACGCAATCCGCGGCGCCGCGGAAGCTCTGGCGGATCGAAGTGGGGGCAAGTTTACCGTGGAGTTTATTGAGCCCGAGGCCGGAGACGGCAGCACCGCCCAGCGCATCTTCGACGAGTGGGGCTTTCAACCCATGATTGCCGCCCTGGGCGACGACACGGAATTCTATTTCTATCTGACCCTGGAAGACGCCCATCAGGTAATCCAGTTACCCACTGGGGTCTTTGATAGTGCCGAGTTCGACAGTTCCCTTGAAGCTGGTCTGCGCCGCTTCGCCAGCGGCTTTACCCGCACGGTGGGCCTGGTTCTACCTACCCCCGCGCCCACCATGCCGGGCATGCCGCCCCAGGGCCACAGCTTTGGCACTATTCAGCAGGGCATCAGCCGCGATCACACGATCAACATGGAAGACCTTTCCGACGGCAACGTCGACGCCAGCGCGGACCTTTTGGTAGTCATTGCGCCGGAGAACCTCGACGAGCAAGCGCGCTTTGCCCTAGATCAGTACCTGATGCGCGGCGGCACCGTGATCCTCGCCACCTCGCCCTGGTCCATCAGTACCCAGGGCGCCTCCTTGACCCTGCGCAACACCGACAATGGTCTCGGTGACTGGCTCGCTCACTTCGGACTAAGCATCGAAGATACGGTGGTCCTGGACGAGCGCCAGGCTGCCTTCCCGGTACCCGTGGTGCGGCGCCTGGCGGGCTATGAGTTTCGCGATATGCAGTTCGTCGACTACCCCTATTTGCTGGATGTCCGCGACGATGGCTTGAATGAGGATCACCCCATCACCAGTGGTCTGCCCCAGCTCACCGTGGGCTGGGCTTCGCCTATCACGATCACGGCCGCCGAGGGTCTCGCCAGCACAACCTTGTTGAGCAGTTCCGACAAAGCCTGGCGATCGACCAATACCGATGTCATGCCCAGCGTTGACCCGGCAGGCCAGAGCAATATGAGCGGTGCCGGCGAGCCCCGGGAGCGAGCAGTGGTGGCGGCCCTATTGGAAGGTCAGTTCACCAGCTTCTTTGATGCTGTCCCCGAATTCGATGCGGCTTCGGACAACAACCCGGACGAGGCCAATGCGGAGCCCCCCAGCGTAGGCCTTATCAGCAAGTCGCCGGCCTCCGCTCGCCTGCTAGTGGTAGCCTCCAATGACTTTGCCAGTGATCAGGTACTGTCGGGAGTCATTGCCGCAGCGGGCACGCAGTACTTCGGTCCCCTGGAGTTTCTCCTCAATGCGGTGGACTGGGCCCTTGAGGACAGCAGTCTTATGAGCATCCGCTCCCGGGCGCATTTCAACCGCACCCTGCCACCCCTACCCCAGGAAACCCAGGCCAGCATCGAATACGGCAACTACGCCGTGGCCCTGTTTGCCCTGGCCCTACTGTTTGGTCTGTGGAGAGCCCTGCGCGCTCGTCGCGTTGCCCGACTCGCGGAGGTACTGGCATGAGAGGTACTGGCATGAATCGCACCCTGGGACTCCTGCTGGTCATCCAACTCGCCGTCGTCGCCTTTATCTACTGGCCAAAATCTTCTGCGCCCGTCAGCACCAGTGCTCTGGTGACGGAGCTAGCGGGCTCCCCTATTGATGCCATCAGGATCATCAGTGGTGAAGGCGAGGAGGTCAGCCTGAGCCGCACACTGAGCGACGGACCTTGGATCCTGGCCAGCGGTTTACCCGCCGCCGCAGAACGCGTCGCCACCCTCCTGCAAACCCTCACTGAAACAGATCCCGGATTTGCCATCGCCCGTAGCGATGGCGCCGCGCAGCGCTTTGAGGTTGCACCTGAGGATTTCGAGCGTCGCATCATCCTAACCAGCGGTGAGACAGAGAAGACTGTGTATCTGGGCAGCGCGCCTTCTTTCCGCAAGGTCCACGCGCGGCGCGATGGGGACAACGCCATCTACATACTGGAGTTCAACAGCTACGACGCACCGACCGAGGAAAACGGCTGGCTAGATCGAAAGCTGCTGGCCCTAAGCGATGTGGATCACATAAGTCTCTACGGCATCGACTACCGGTTGACCGACGAAGGCTGGGCTCGCGGTGATGGCGAGGCAGTCAATGCGGAGGCGGCGGAAACTCTGATTCAAGCCCTGGCCGGTCTACAGGTGAGTGGGGTCGTTGAAGTGGGAGATGCCGATGCTGAGAATGCCGGTGAGAGTTTGCGCATGGATGTCCGGGCCGGGAGCGAAACCCTTCGCCTGACCATTCTCGATAACCCTGAAACGGAGCGCTACTACCTGCAAAGCGACGCCTTTGACGCACTGTTTGATACCAGCGCCTACGACGCCGAGCGCATTATCGAGGCGTCTCGAACTCTGGCAGGCCTGGAGCCCGTCGACGATGAGCCGCTGGATGAGGAAAGCCTGGACGAAAACCCTATGGGCGGTGAAGCCGGTGTCCAGCAGGCTGTATTAGACGGGGCGTTAGATAGCGCCCTCGAAGCTCTGCCATCGGTGGAACCCCAACCCTCTGTAGAAGCTGAAGACACTCCCTGAGCCGACGTCAGTCGCCCCTTCGATAGCGTTCCTGAACGCTAGAGAAATCCCGGGAGCCATTGCCAGCGGCCTGGTGCGCAGCGTAGAGCTCCGCAGCCAGCTTGCCCATTGGATTATCTACCCCCGCGGAGCTGGCCACATCCATGGCCAGACCCAGGTCCTTGGCCATTAGATCGACCATGAAACCGGGCTCGTAGCCCTTGCTCGCTGGGCTGCCCTCCTGCACTCCAGGCCAGGGGTTATACACCTCCAGGGACCAGTTCCGCCCTGAACTGACGAGCATGATTTCTGACAGGCGCTTCGGATCCAGGCCATGTTCTTCACCCATGGCCAGGGCTTCGCAGGTACCTAACATGTGCACCGCAAGCAGCATATTGTTGCAGGCCTTCGCCACCTGACCGGCGCCGGCGGGCCCCGCATGGAAGCTCGCCCGGCCCATGACATCGAGTACCGGTTGGGCCGCATTGAATACGGCTTCGT
>DIYG01000177.1 GCA_002428935.1 Halieaceae bacterium UBA6060 | reverse complement strand
GGTTCCCGAGGTGATGGGTTCCTGAATCAGTCGATCATCGCCCAGGTGCCCGAGCCACTCCAGTTCTCAAGTCAGCCCCAAGGCCTACCTAGCCCGCCCCAACGGCAGGCCACTCCTTTCGCAACACTGGCGGGGGACTTGGATTGAACTCACGCTCGTCCAGGGCCCTTAGGGCCTGTTCACGGTCTTCAGCGGAGAACTGTCCCGTGGTGCAGCAAAACTCTACGAAGTTGCCATTGGGGTCGAAGGTGTATACGGAATGACACCAATTATGGTCGATCTCCAGTACATCCAAGCCCGCTTCATTCCAACGTTTTCGCCAGGCGTGCAACTCATCGACGGTCGCCACCTGGAAGGACAAATGGTTGGTGCCCCTCGGCATATGGGCCGCCGCATTCAAATCAAAAACATGCTGTTCCTGAGTGGGTGTGTCGTGCAGCTCCCAGAACGCTATAAAACGCTCGTCGTCACCATCCATGCGGTAAAAGAAGTGCTTACCCCAACCGCCGCCGGGTAAGGGGCCAATCTCCACCTTGACCAGCTCGAAGCCCAGGAGACCCTCGTAGAAAGCGTGAATCGCATGAATATCGCGGGCGGCAAGGGCCAGATGGTGATACGGCATCAGCGATCCTCCTGTTTATCTACCATGCTCATCACGTCGCTGTTCAGCCCACCTCCGGGCCCCACTTCCACAACACGTTCATCCACATCGTCGTATTCGAGACGCAGGGCCCGACTCATCACCGCATGCATCATGTAGGTACAAGTGATGTAGGTGAACTCAAGAATCTCCTCATCGGAAAGGCTTTGCTGCAGCGCCGCGAACACCCCGTCAGAAACCCGGCCACGCTCAAGGACCAGAGCATCCGTGTAGGCGAGTACGGCCCGTTCTACAGCCGAAAAACAATCCGCCGTCTGCCAATGGGGAATGGCCTGTATCTGCTCCTCGCGTAAACCCGCATCCCGAGCCGCTTTGCAGTGCTGGGAAAACACGAACTGGGACCCTACCGCGTAACCGGCGCGGGTTTGTCCAAGTTCACGGAGCCTTGCATCCAGCTTTCGCTCGGGCGATCGATAAAAGCGGAAACCTTCGGTGGTGTGCTCAAAGGCGTCGGGAACGATATTGAACACCGTCCACCAATTGCCGGGAGTACCGGTGGGAGTACCCGGTTCCTTCACCGGGTCTTTATCACCAAACAGCAGATCAAAGATGCGATTGGCGTAGGGGTTATTGGCTTCGCGGCCAGCTTCCTTAAGTCGCGGCATGACGATAGAGCCTCCGGGATCGGGTATCGATGGAACGTCGCTTGATGGCCAAACACAGACGGCTCATCAAGCCTAAAAAATCAGTGTGAACCTGTCTGCTTGTGTTGGGCCAGAGTCTTATTCACCCAGGCCCGCGCGTAACGCGAGAAGCGCGCCATTTGCTCAATGAGGATCGCGTCCATCGCCATTATCGCGCCATCACCTTTCTCTTGCCGAATGGCGCTGAGCAAGGTCAACTCTTCATCGGAGCCCGTCCACTCGAAGGTCACGTCGGAGACAAACCGCTCCGGTATATGGGCTTCCAGGGCCGCGTCCAAAGCCGTGCCGCCATCGACGCTCTCCCGCGAAAGCCCCTCGATCAGGGTTTCTTCACCCCAGACCGGTACCGGTGTCGATGCACCCACAGCCAGGAGCAGAGGGGCCCTCCAAGCCTTGTGCTTCAGCTCCGTCACCAAGCGCTGGTGTTGATAAGACTCAATCACCCCATGGCGATTGGACACCAGTTGCACGGCTTCATCGGTTCGACCCCGCACCACGGTCCACAGGGCGTCCAGCGTATCAATACCGGGCAAGGGTTGGGCATGGTAGGGCTGGGTGAGATCTCCAATATAGTGGAGAGCCCAACCGGCGAAACGCCAGCCCCAATAATCATGTTCCGTTGCAAAGGCGAACTCTGAGAGCGCCCCAAACAAGCTTACGCGCCAGGCGGGATAGGTCCGCAACAGGTCCGGCTGCAGAGTCCGTGTGAGCAGATCCAGATGATAGAAACCCATGTGAAAAGGAGCCTGGGAGCCATACTCCAAGTTCGGATTTCCGAAGGGCTGCACACCGAAGCCGTACCGGGCGCCAAACTCCGTGCCGTTGTCTTCGAACAGACCGATGTCCATACCAAAGTCCGGCTCATCACTGGCGCTGGCAATCACATACGCGGGAGCCACGAGATCACCGACCGCAAGGGGGCGGTAGGTCACCGTTTCATGGGAGATGCCTGTGCTAAGGAAACTCAGAGAGTCCCAGGATAGGGGCGCAGGAATTGGCTCGTCCTCAACCATCTCCTGTCGATACAGGGTGTAGGACAACGTGGGATTAACCCGGATTGCTTCGAGAAACGCCCGACGAAGATCCTTAGCGGTTGCCGAAAATGCCAGAGCCTCCGGGCGCGGTGCATAGGAATCCAGCGCGGTACGCGCCCGGGCCTCTTCCGCGGCCAGAAACGTTTCGAGGCCATCGGCTTCCGCCTGGAGAAAAACCTCCAGCTCTTCAACTTCGACAGCGGGCTCCAGAAGCACCGGCATCTGCCGAACCAGCGGCCAGAGCAAGCTTGCATGATCGGACCAGGCGAAACTCGTCGCAGATCCGCTGGCCAACAGGGCAGCTACGATGACCGCATAAAGCTCGCGCAGACCACTACGGAATCGCATAACGAGCTCCTTGCTTTTATTGCTTTAATGAGGAGCCCGGATCATACACTGCGGTGAGCTCAGAAGGTGTACAGCACCCGTCCAAACACGATTACGCCCGCTGCGGGTAAGCGCTCCAGCATGCCCACGTCGGGATTCATCACCCGATTGTAGCCCCCGAGGTGTGGGGCGTACTCCCGGTCAAAGAGGTTCTCCACGCCGAGAGCCAACTGCAGCGACGAATTCGCCTGCCAGGCCGCATGGAGATTGACGACTCCATAACCGGAGGTGGTTTGCTCGCGATTGGTCTCACTCACATCATCCTGGGCCGCATAGGCTACGGTCTCTAGCCGGGCACTCCAGGGTCCCTGAGCGTAATCCACGCGTAGGCTCAAATTGGGCGGCGCGATGCGATACAAATTGTCATCGATATCGCGGCGCTCTCCTCGAACCACATTAACCAAACCACCGAGACTCCAACGGTCGGCGAGACGCCAGCTCCAATCCATGTCGAAACCGTAGAGTTCCGCTTCCACATTATTGAATTGCAAAGGATCGGCGCGGTTCATGCCGTTATTCGTGTTCATCATGCGCACGAAACGGGTCGCCGGAGCCATCGCCTCCAGGGGCGTTCCCTGAATGTAGTCATCGATGCGGTAGTAGAAAAACCGGGGGTGCATGGACACCCGGTCCGCAGCCCAGTCCCAACCAAACTCAAACTGGGTCGCTCGCTCCGAGTCCAGCTCAATGTTGCCGAGATACAGCTGGCCATCCGCAAGGCCCGCGGTCGCCTCCAGGGGGAGCCAGAGATAGCGCTCCTGATACATAGGCCCCCGCTGCTTCTGCGCGATCCCCGCATAGAAACGCGTTGAATCGCTGTAGCGATAGCTCAGTTTCGCCACGGCGTCGACGTTGGTTTCCGAACGACTGCGATCAGCGGCATTAAATGCATCGCGCAGGGCCTGCGCCGGAGGCATCATCATTGCCGGAGTTCCATCGACCTCGCCCGAGTCCGTGCTCACCCGGTTTAGTCGTAAGCCCAGGTCCAAAGACCAACGATCGGAAAGATCCCGGTCGTGCTCAAGGTAAACCCCGTAGACCTCACGCTCCGCTTCGTTGAAGTTCACAACGAAGAACATGGGGTTATTGGGGTTGTCGATATTAGAGTCGTGAGTCTCCTGGAAACCGTCCAAACCCGCTCGCCATCGCCCGCCGTCCGTCTCCCAGACCGCCTCCAGCTGAAAACCAAAACTGTCTGCCGTGGCGATGTTCTGACGCCACAGGCCCGGGGAGACCGGTGGCGGACGGAGGTGATAGTTGGTCATGCCATGATCGAGGTCACTGCCATAAACTCGTGCTTCCACGGCAAACCCATCGTCGCCATCGAAACGGTAGCTGGCACTGAGGATGTCGCCCTCGAAATAATCGATATCCATGGGCAATGCGGGAGTGCCGGCCTCACCGGTGTCGTTGTAGCCGTAGTCGATCTGCAGCGTATGTCGCCCGCTGCGAAAGCCATAGCCCAAATCGTAGCGCTGGCGCTCATAGCTGGACGGCAAAATGTCACCGCTGGGGAAGGCCATGTCCTCGCCCTCCTGGAGCATGGCGGCACCGCGGAAACGGTGACGATCATTGGCGAGCTGAAACTCTGCGTCGAGCTGATAACCCTCGTTAACGCTTTGCGCACTGCCCACAACTCGACCCTGGCTGCGAAAAGCCTCGCTGTCGCCAAAGTCCATTCTTCGCGTTCGCGCGTCGATGGCACCGCCCAGGGTTTCCTGGGCAACACTAACGGGGGCGATACCGCGATACACCTCAAGGGCCTCAAGTTGCGCTGTCACCGCATAGGAAATCGGTGGGTCCATCCAATTCGGACCGGCCGGAGCCAACTGATTCCCATCCATGGACACGGCAATGCGTGGACCGAACAGGCCTCGATACTGGGGAATGCCCGTAATGGGGCCATTGGTCGTTACATTGGCGCCTGGTACGTCGTGTAAGAGCTGCGCCGGGTCCGGTGCAATAGAAAGCGCCTCCGTAACATCAATCGTTCGCGTGTCGCGAGGTGCTATCACCACCAGCTCTTCAATACTTTGGGCCTGAGTGTTTGCGGAACCTAATGCTGCAACCGCAAGCATCAGGGGTGTGTAAGGTCTCATTTTGATCTCCTTCCTCCGCGCATCGAGCGCGACGGCACGCCAGCTCGGGCTGGCTGTACCAATAAATGGGGTATGGGAAGCGCAGAGCGGTCGCACCGTGGCCGAGGTCATCGCCGAGTACGCTTGAAGCAACGATCCCTCGGCTACGAAAAGCCCTTATCAGCACCGTAGCCTGGACTACGGCACTCGTTCAGGGTTTCGCCTGCCCTGCTTTGCGGTAGAACGCCGGAAGCACGATCACGGTGTCGCCATGAGCATGCGCAAGAAACGAGCTAATGGCGGTTGTCGTAGATACCGCTGCACCGTGGTAGCACCGGGCTACCGAAGAAGTCCTTCAGACGGGTGGTGAGCGCGGCGGTGGGCGCAACCAACAGGAGGACGATCGCGCAGCGAGATAAGTGGGGAAATCAGCGGCCTGGGCAAGCTCTACCCTGGCGTAGGTGTCCGAGGATGACGCCAGGGGTGCCGCAGCCGATCCGGCGAAGCTACAACCTGGGTCCGCCGAAGACTTTTCCAGATGAGGGCCGGTACTCCCATCGATGGCGCCATGAGAATCGCCACCATGATGGACGTGATGCTGCTGGTGGTGATGCCCTGCACCATCTGTTGGCAAGGAGGCCAAAGCATCGATGATCTGCGCGCTGCGAAGATCACCGGGGCACAGATGAAAGGCCGTACCGCTCGCCAGCGAGGTGGCCATGTGGCCCTGGGGGACCACACCGCCGACCAACAGATAACACAGCAGCGCCAGGAGCAGCGCCGGCCTACGCCGATCACCGCGCAGGCTCTGCATCACACCGGTGGCACGCCTTGAGCGCAGCTGTCGATTCCAAACCATCACCCGACAATTATAACGCAGTACCCCACCCAGATACGCCGGAGATAGCTATATCCGAAGATAGCTACTTAAAGGTGCTGTAAATCGAAACCCGGCGAAACTCCCGGGACTCATCGAGATCGGGGAAGGTACAGCCTTCGATTCCCGCGATGCATCGGAACATCGGGTGGTCAAAGTCTCGAACGCGCGAATCAGCGAGCATCACCTGAGAGGCGTACCCGGGAAGGGTATCCAGTAGTGGGAGGTTTTCCCGATCATAGAGCACATCCGCCACCAGGAGCAGATCCGCCGGGGGAGTTACGGTGCTTAGGTTCGCGACGACATCCAGGGACACATCGTTGAGAGAGGCGTTGTACCTCGTTGCCAATC
>DIYG01000122.1 GCA_002428935.1 Halieaceae bacterium UBA6060 | reverse complement strand
TGTCCCGGCTCCAACAGATAAAGCCGGATGCCCGTGGGGTCGGGGACCCGGGGTGTCAGGCGCACACGCTCCAGATCGAGTTCTACCACGACCACACCGTCGCGACCGATAGCTTCAAGTTCCCGTTCATCGCCGTGGATGATCATGCCGGAGCCTTCGCAAAGACCGAAACCGAAACGCTGCTGCTGTTCGACGCAGGCCATGAGCAGGCGGCCCAGGCGATGACGACGGACAAAATTCTGATCCACCAGACCCAGGCGGGTCAGTCCGATGCCTCGTTCTACCACCACTCCCGAGCAACTGGCGTCTTCGGAGCTGCCGTAGCGCAGCGCCGCGACGCTATCACCGTCGGCGATCATTTGTTGACCGAGAGCCGCAGCGGAGGCGGCCACGGCGAGCAGCGGGGCACCGCGCTCGTAGCGGGTCACTAGGCTGTGGAGCACCGGTGTTGCTTCAGCGCAGTGAAGCAGTGCTTCCGTGAGACGCCGCTGATCGCCGCCGGTGAGCAGCAGGCTGCCCATACGGTCGATGGTCCGCAAAAGCGCGCGATCGCGACTGGCCCTCTCGATGTTGCTCAGGGAAATCGGTAGAAGCTCGCCCCGGAGGCCCTGCACTTCAAGCCAATCAAGGTAACGTTCCGCCATGGCCGTGGGTTCGCCCGACGCCGTCGCAAGTACTCCCACGGGCTCGATGAGCTGTTCTCGAAGGGCCGGGTAGTGTTCATACCAATCCACTGGCGCGTTGCCCAGGAGTACCAGCCGCGCGTCCGGAGCGGGAGCGGGGCGCAGAACCCGGGTACTCTCATGGAGGGGGCACATGTCGAGTGCCACCCGATGGATGTCCAAGGAGAAGTTCAGCGCCGTGTAGCGAATCTCTCCATCGCGCACGGCCCGCAGGGCTCTTGAACGCCGGGGCAGGCGCTCCAGATGAAGGGTTACCTGATGACCGGGCAAGGGATCGAAGGCCGCGGCGCTATCTCGCCTGTAGAACGCCGGGTCCGCCTCGACGAGTCGTAGCAGGAGGTCGTAAAGACCGTAACTGGCGAAGGCGTTGCGGCGCACGGGAGCCGGTGATCGGTAGGATCCGCGGTTAACCCGGGTGCGTTTCTTGTCGGCGGCGGGTAAAGGCTTGCCGCGGACCAGGTCAAAGGCATCGCCGTCATCGAGAAAAGATATCCGCACATTACGCACGGGGTAATCGGCGTCATCGAAGCGCGCTTTGCGCAGATCGATGAACAGCACTCCCGTTTCCCCAACCACTTCTGCCCGGTTGCCCTGGACAATTAGCGCGGAATTCTCGTCTACGCCGAAGGCGAGCTTTTCGCCGCTTTCCCGCGTCGCGCAAATTAGACGACCGATGCGACCTCGGGCGAGAAAATGCTGATCCACCATGCCCCAGGTAAAAAAGCCCAGCCCCCGCCCCAGGCGAAAGCTATCGAAGTCATCGGGGTCAACGGGGGAAGGCTCCACGCCCCGGCTCACGGCGTGCAGTGACGTACCGCCAAGTATCATGGGGCCAGACATGATCGCCGCTCCGGCGGAGCTGCCAGCAATTAGTCCACCCTCGGCGTACAGCTCGCGAATGGCCAGAAGCGCCGGGGTCTCGCGCCCGTCCTGGACCAGGGTGTTAACAATTCGCGATTGGTCGCCCCCGGTGAAGAAAACGCTGCCGAAGGCCCTCAGCCGTTCGATATGCTCATTGTCGAAGGGCGAGTTCGCGCGGTTCTCATGGAAGATGGGCACGAGCTCCGCATAAAACCCCTGGGCACGAAATTCCTCGACGGTTTCCTCGCCCACCTCCTGGGGATAGCCTGAGGCCATGGACAGAATGGCGATACGCCCGTCGCAGCGATCTCGAAGCGCCTGAAACAGTCGATCATTGTCAGCTTCAAAGCGCCCACCGATGAGCGCCAGGCTGCCTCTGGGCTTGCTACCGCCAAAGGAATTCTGTTGTTCGTTGAAGGTGCTCAAGGGTGCTGTTGGATACCCACATCCGTTGCAGGGGAAAGCTGTCCGGGCATTATCACCAAACGCTGCTCCTTTGGCGACTCCCAACGCTTTTATGGGCCTCTCGCAGCGGGTAGAGTGGGGGTTTTCGATGGGCACGGAGCAACACCATGAAATTCCTCGACACAAGTGTCTACCGAGGTCCCAATGTATACGCCCTGTTTCCGGTGATCCGGCATACGGTCGACCTGGGCGTCTTGGAAGAGTGGCCCACAGGGCGGTTGGGTAGAGATTTCGTCGATGCCCTGGTTTCGGCGCTGCCGGGTCTTGAGGATCACGGCTGCTCCTATCGGGAACCGGGAGGTTTGATTCGTCGCATGCTCGAAGACGAGGGAACCTGGCTGGGGCATGTCCTTGAGCATGTGGTGCTCGAACTCCAAGACGTCGCCGGCTATGACGTGTCTTTCGGCAAAACCCGTTCTACGGACAAGACGGGCGTGTACGACATGGTGTTTGAGTTCGAGGAGGAGTTTGCCGGTCTGGAGGCCGGCAAGCTTGCCCTAGACCTGATGCATTCCCTGCTGCCTGGAGAGCTTCGCCCGGAGGATGCTCCTCGAGACTTTGATTTTGAAGAAGAGCGAGATCACTTCATTCGCAGCTGTCAGTCCCGCTCCCTGGGTCCGAGCACCCACTCCCTGGTCAAAGAGGCCGAAGCGCGCAATGTTCCCTGGATTCGCCTCAACGAACACAGTTTGATCCAGCTCGGCCACGGTCGTTACCAACAGCGGCTCCAGGCGACAATTACCAGCGCCACGCCACACATCGCTGTGGAGCTGGCTTCGGAGAAAGATGAGACCAATCGTATTCTCGGTGATCTGGGCTTGCCCGTGCCGCGCCAGGCGCTGGTCTATCGTCTTCGCCGGGCCGTAGGGGCCGCCGAACGCATCGGTTACCCCGTGGTGCTCAAGCCCCTAAACGCCAATCACGGTCGCGGGGTGACCACGGATATCCAGAACGAGGAGCAACTGGAGAAAGCCTACGACAAGGCCAAGGAACACAGCGACGGCGTAATCATCGAGACCTTCCTGGAAGGTCTCGATCATCGTTTACTTGTGGTGGGCGGTAAGTTGGTAGCGGCGGCTAAACGGGTGCCGGCCCATGTGGTGGGAGATGGGAAGCACACCGTGGAAGAACTCGTGGACCGGGTCAACGAAGACCCACGGCGGGGCGTCGGCCACGAAAAGGTATTGACCCGAATCTCTCTGGATGCAGCGGCGGAACGGATGCTGGCCCAGCGAGACATGTCCGTAAGCAGCGTGCCCGACGAGGGCGACATCGTGTACCTCCAACCAACGGCGAATCTGAGCACCGGTGGTACGGCCGTTGATGTCACGGACGTCATTCACCCGGACAACCGCAGCATGGCTGAGCGAGCCATCCTCGCCCTGGGTTTGGATGTGGGCGGCGTCGATTTCATTACCACGGACATCACCCGTTCCTATCGTGAAGTCGGCGGCGGTATCTGCGAGTGCAACGCCGCGCCGGGTTTCCGCATGCACGTGGCTCCTTCGGAAGGGGAGCCGCGCAATGTGGCGGGCCCTGTTATCGATATGCTGTTCCCGGAGACTAGCCCTTCGCGTATCCCCATAGCCGCCATCACCGGCACCAATGGCAAGACCACCACATCGAGGATGCTGGCTCACATTCTGAAAATGTCCGGCATGATCGTCGGTCAAACCAGCACGGACGGGGTGTATATCGATGGCCGGTTGACCGTGTCCGGTGACATGACCGGCCCCACGGCGGCGCAAATCGTTTTGCGTGATCCCTCCGTGAATGCAGCGGTTATGGAAACAGCCCGGGGCGGCATCCTGCGTAGCGGTCTGGGTTATCCCACGGCCAATGTGTCTGCGGTGTTAAATATAGCCGCAGACCATTTGGGTCTTAAGGGTGTCGATACCCTCGAAGACCTCGCGGAAGTAAAACGCGTCGTGGTCGAAGTTGCCCAGGACGCGGCTGTGCTCAATGCCGACGATCCGTTGTGTTTGCAAATGGCCGATCACTGCACGGCGGATAAGCTCTGCTACGTCACCATGAATCGCTCCCACCCCCTGGTGCGCGAACACATCAAAGCTGGCGGCACGGCTCTGGTACTGGAGTCGGGGATCAACGGCAACATGATCACCCTCTACGATCCCCAGGGACACAACATCCCGCTCCTGTGGACGCACTTGATCCCCGCAACGCTGGAAGGACGTGCCCTACACAACGTCCAGAACGCCATGTTTGCGGCGGCTTTGGCGTATCACATGGGCATTGATCTCGAAAACATTCGTCAGGGCCTGCGTACCTTCGACAGCACATTTTTCCAATCGCCGGGTCGCCTGAATGTCTATGACAAGCACCCCTTCAAGGTGATTCTCGATTACGCCCATAACCCGGCAGCGGTGAAGATGGTCTGCGATGTGGTGGATCGCTACGATATCAGCGGTCGCAAAACCGTGGTTTTGACCATGCCGGGAGATCGACGAGACGAAGATGTCCTGGAGGTCGCGGGGATCGCCGCCGGTCACTTTGATCACTACATCTGCCGACGGGATGACAATCTACGCGGTCGTGAGCCACGAGAGGTGCCGGAGCTCCTGCGCCGGGGGCTCCTGGAAGGGGGCGTGCCCGAGGATCAGATCGAGATCATCGAAAGCGAGGAAGCCGCTAATCAGCAGGCATTGGAAATGGCTCGCGGTGGCGATCTCGTGTTGATTCTCGCTGACAACGTTACCCGCTCCTGGAAGCAAATCATTTATTTCCAACCCGGTGAGGACGTGGTGAGCGATCAACCCGAGCGACCCATGGTGGAGATCCCCGAGGAATTTCTTGGCGGCTTTTCCTTCGAGGAGGACATGGAGTTGATCCGCGATGAACGGGGTGTGCGCATTGCCCGGGAGAGTGACGACTAGGTGCGGATTCTCGACTCGCGACGACTGACCGGCGCCAGCCTCTTCCTGCCTGAAGCTGGGGCCGTGTTGGACGTATCCGTGGAAGCGGAAGACGTGCCACTCCTTGCCGCCGCCTGGGAACGCCATGCCAGACGCCTCCTCAACGAACTGGACTGGGAGGATCGTCTTTGCGTTGCCCGCCCGTTCCAGGGCGGTGTGAGCCTTGCCGTTTCAGCCCCGGCAGATGGACTGTATACGGCGACGGAGCTCAATGAAGCCTCCTATGAAGCCGCCCGCGATTGGATTGAAGGCACGCAGCGGCATCTACTGCTGCGTACGGCGCGCACGTTGCGCAGCGAATACCGGGAAGAGGAGCGCCCGCGCTTACAGCGAATACTCAAGGCGGCGCGGGAACATGCCACTCCGGTGATTCTGGATGATGATGAGCTGACTCTGGGCAGTGGCCGTCATTCCCTGACCTGGGATTTGTTTGAGCTTCCCCATCCCGACGATGTGCCCTGGCGCAAGCTGCGCGCAGTGCCGACGGCGCTGGTGACCGGCACCAACGGTAAGACTACGACGGTGCGCCTGCTGGCATCCATTGCTCGGGCCGCGGGCAAGACCGCAGGGGTGAGCTCAACGGATTGGCTGGCCATGGGGGATGAGCTTCTGGACCGGGACGATTACGCGGGCCCCGGGGGCGCACGGCTGGTATTGCGAGACAAACGCTGCGAACTGGCCATTCTTGAAACAGCACGGGGAGGGCTGTTGCGCCGGGGCTTGGCGGTGGAGCATGCCGATGTTGCTCTGATTACCAATATCGCCGCCGATCATCTCGGCGAATACGGCATTGAAACCATCGACGATCTGGCGGATGTGAAATGGTCCGTCACCCGGGCCCTGGGCCCTGGCGGTGCTCTGGTCCTGAACGCGGAAGATGAACGACTGATGGAACGTGTTTCGCGTTCATCGGCGCGGATTACGCTTTTTTCTCTTTCGCCCGCTTGCCCGGCCTTCAAGGCCCATGTGGCGGCGGGCGGTCGAGGCTTTACCTTACGGCGCGGTCGTATGGAGCGCGTCGGTCGTGGGCGCACCGATATCTTTTTAGGCGTTCGGCAAATGCCTCTAAGTTACGGGGGTGTAGCGCGGCACAATATTGCCAACGCTCTGGCCGCGGCGGCGGTGGCCGATGCTCTGGGTATTTCCCTGGAGCACATCGCCGTCGGTCTTAAAAACCTCGCGAATGACGACAACCCCGGACGGGCGAATATCTACACCATTGACGGTGTGCAGGTGCTGCTGGATTTTGCTCACAACCCTGCGGGACTTAAGGCCCTGTTGCCGATGATTGAAAACCTGCCCGCGAAACGCCGACTGTTGATAACCGGCCAGGCGGGGGATCGAAGCGATGAAGATATACGAGCGTTTGCCGATGTCGCGGCCCCCGTGCGTTTTGATCGCATTCTCTTAAAACGAATGGACGGTCACGCTCGAGGCAGAGCCACGGGGGAGGTCGCCAAACTCATGGGAGACGCCTTCCGGGCTCAGGGTTACCCCGCAAAGGCCATGGGCAGCGCCAAAACCGAACTGGACGCGACCCGCGCTGCCCTGCGCTGGGCGAAACCTGGTGATCTCATCGTGCTGTTGTCCCACGAGCAACGGGAGAAAACCCGGCAACTCCTCGAGACCCGGGCCAGGGGAGGGCAGTCCTGATGATGCTCATTGAAGGTGCCGAGGTCTTTGATCCAGTACCCCGGGGTGTTTGCGATGTGCTCGTCGCCGGTGGAGAAATCCTCGCCGTGGGCGCGCACGCCAGGGAGTTGGCCTCTGGTGCCGAGCGCATTGATGGGCGGGATCAGCTCCTGATACCAGGGATTGTCGATGCCCTTACCCATCCCTGTGGCGGTGGAGGTGAGGGCGGTTTTGCCAATCGCACGGAGGAGATTCCTGCGGAGCTGTTTCTCCGAGCGGGGGTGACCGCTCCCGTCGGGGCGCTCGGTACGGACTCCCTGGGCCGCAGCCTTGAGGTTTTGTATGGCAATGTTATGGGTCTGCGCGCTGCGGGCTTGCGGGCCTACATGTATTCCGGCGCCTATCGGGTGCCGACGCCAACCCTCACCGGGGATATCGCCCGAGATCTGTTTCTGGTCGATCCAGTGATCGGAATCGGCGAAGTGGCCGTGGCCGATCATCGGGGTACCCAGCCCAGCGCAGAAGAGCTACGACGCATCGCGGCGGAAACCCAGCTTGGCGGTATTCTTTCGGGTGTTGGTGGTACTGTCCTGGTTCACGTAGGTGATGGTGCCCATCGCCTGGCGCTCCTGCGGGAAGCGATTGACGGCAGCGATCTACCCCCATCGGTGTTGTTTCCGACTCACGTGAATCGTTCCAAACCTCTGTTGGATGAGGCCGCAGACTGGGCCCTACGGGGAGGCTTTGTGGATATCACCGTATCGACCACCCCAGAGCTCATCGCCGCCGGAGACATCCCTGCGGCGACTGCCCTAAAGCGGCTCTTGGAGGCGGGGGCGCCCGCGGGCCAAATCAGTCTGTCATCGGATGCGGGCGGATCCCTGCCCGTGTATGTCGATGGCGAGCTACAGGGTTTGACCGCGGCGTCACCTCTGGCTTTAGCAGAGCTGCTTTTGGCGTTTCACCGCGAAGAACCGCAGTTGTTTCCTCTCGCTCTCGCGGCCATGACCCTCAACCCCGCGCGGGCCCTGCGCCTTCCCGAGGTGGGTGCGCTGCGCGAGGGCGGCCGTGCAGATCTGGTGTTACTCAATCCCAAGGTAGGGTCGGTGGAAGCGGTCATGGGCGCTGGGCGCTGGCGGTATCATCGCCGGGATCCGTGAGGATCTGCTTTTAAAAGTATGGCTAACACGCTGATCTAAAATTGATTTTGTTCGACTTCTGTAGCGAGACTCGGCGTTTTTAACTGTCTTTATTTTCGCCCCTGGGCTATCCTAGGGATTCCGCACTAGCTGACCGTGCGTAAAACCTGTCAGCACCCGTGACCGCGCATCAGCTATTTCGCTCGACGCGTTTGCTCGTCACGGCGATAGATGGGTTGTTCATGAGCCGTAATAAGTTGTCTCCGGAGTCACAAGGCTCCCCTGTAAATCGTGCGTCCCTCGCGCCCGCGCATCCTTCGAAAGACTCCGACGCGCGAGATGATGCGGTAAACACCTTTGATGAGCTTGGTTTAGCGCCCCCCCTGGCTGCAACCGTCGCGGCTTTGGGTTATGAGGCGCCCACCCCCATTCAGCAGCGCGCCATCCCGCTAATTCTCGATGGCAAGGATTTGCTCGCGGCTGCGCAAACCGGCACCGGTAAAACCGCGGCGTTTGTTTTGCCCATGCTTCAGCGCTTGGCCTATATCGGCCACGCTAGGCCCGGACAGGTACGGGCTTTGGTGTTGGTGCCCACGCGTGAGCTGGCCTTGCAGGTTCATGAGGCAGCGGAGGCCTACGCTTCGCGTTTAGAGCTCCGCACCGCCGTGGTATTCGGTGGCGTCAAGATCGGTCCGCAGATCGACCGTCTCCGCAAAGGCATCGACCTGCTCATAGCGACACCAGGACGGCTTCTGGATCTAGCGGGTCAAAAAGTCGTGTCCTTTCCCGCCCTGGAAGTTTTGGTTTTAGATGAAGCGGATCGCATGCTGGACATGGGCTTTATCCACGATCTCAAGCGCATCGTTCGTTTGCTGCCTCGCAACCGCCAGACCCTAATGTTCTCGGCCACGTTCTCTCGGGAGATCAAGGCGCTGGCAAAACAGTATTTGGTCGACCCCGCAAGCGTCCAGATTTCGCCGCCCAATAGCACCACCGACCTGGTACAACAGGTAGCGTACCCTGTGCCCAAAGAACATAAGGCCTCCCTGTTGGTGCACCTTCTGCGCACACAGCAGTGGCCGCAGGTGTTGGTGTTCACCCGAACCAAGCATGGAGCTAATCGTCTGGCAAAGCGTTTGGTGAAAGAGGGCTTTAACGCCGCGCCTATCCATGGAAACAAAAGTCAAAATGCTCGCCAGCGCGCCCTCAAGGAGTTTCGCAATGGTCAGCTCCAGGCTCTGGTAGCTACCGATATCGCCGCCCGGGGTTTGGATATCGATCAACTTCCCGAGGTGGTGAATTTCGATCTGCCCGCGGTGCCGGAAGACTATGTCCACCGCATCGGACGCACGGGCCGTGCAGGCAGCGCAGGGCGCTCCCATTCCATCGTCAGCCCCGAGGACATAGCCCTCCTACGGGCCATCGAAAAATGCATCGGCCAGAAGATTCCTAGAGCTTCGCTGGATGACTTCGAAGCGCCGGCACCGGAGCAAGAACCCGTTTCCCGTCGAGCGGCGGGAGACGCAGGGTCGGACCGGACAAAACCAAGGCGCCACGGCAGGGCTGCGGCGAAATCGAATGCAGCTTCCAAAGGCTCAGGGGAAGTGGATTCTCAGGGCCGTGGATCAACTCAGTCGGCACAGGCCGAACGCAACGGTGACGATAAACCGCGCCGCCGTCGTCGTCGGCGGCGCCCCGGGGGCACCGTCAAAGCTGGAGCCAAGGTGGCCCCTCGCGGTGGTCACGGAGGGAATAAAGGCAGCAGGTCTACGAGCCTTCCCGCCTGATTTTTCGCACTCCTGCTTCTGTGTTTTACTCCTCCACCGATTGTCCAACGCAGCGGAGCAGGCAAAATGAAAACAAGAGCAGCGGTAGCCCTTGAGGCCGGTAAGCCCTTGGAGGTCATGGAGGTTGATCTCGAGGGTCCTCGCCAGGGTGAGGTACTGGTCGAGATCAAGGCGACGGGCATCTGCCATACGGATGCGTTCACCCTGTCTGGCGACGACCCGGAGGGCGCGTTTCCCGCTATTTTGGGCCACGAGGGCGCGGGCGTGGTCGTGGAAACAGGGCCTGGGGTTAGCAGCGTAAAACCCGGTGATCACGTCATCCCCTTGTACACGCCCGAATGCCGGGAGTGCGAGTACTGTCTCCACCCCAAGACGAACCTTTGTCAGGCGATCCGCGAGACCCAGGGTCGTGGCGTAATGCCCGACGGTAGCAGTCGTTTTACCATGAACGGCAAACCGCTCCTTCACTACATGGGTTGCTCAACGTTCTCCAACTACACGGTGCTGCCAGAGATCGCTGTCGCCAAGGTTCGTGAAGACGCGCCCTTCGAGAAGATCTGCTACATCGGCTGCGGAGTAACGACCGGTATCGGCGCCGTGGCTTTCACCATGAACGTGGAGCCCGGAAGCACCGTTGCGGTGTTTGGTCTTGGCGGTATCGGCCTCAACGTGATCCAGGGCGCTCGCATGGTGGGCGCATCGCGCATCATCGGTGTTGATCTCAATCCTGACCGCGAAGCACTGGGTCGCCATTTTGGTATGACAGAATTCGTCAATCCCAAGGACGTGGACGATGTCGTTGGTCATCTGATAGAGATCACCGGGGGCGGTGTCGATTACAGTTTCGAGTGCATCGGCAATGTGAATGTGATGCGTCAGGCACTGGAGTGCTGCCACAAAGGCTGGGGTCAAAGCTGCATCATTGGGGTGGCCGGTGCCGGTCAGGAGATCAGCACTCGACCGTTCCAGCTAGTGACGGGGCGCGGGTGGCGTGGCACCGCCTTTGGGGGTGCCCGGGGTCGCACGGACGTACCCAAGATCGTTGACTGGTATATGGATGGCCGTATCAATATCGATGATTTGATCACCCACACTATGCCCCTCGATGAGATCAACAATGCTTTTGATCTCATGCATGCGGGCGAGAGCATCCGCTCCGTGGTGATGTACTGATCGCCATGGAGCAACTCACCGATACTCGCAGCTTTGGTGGTCGCCAACTCCGTTTTCAGCACCACTCGGAAGTGCTGTCCTGCGCGATGCACTTTTCCCTGTTTCTGCCACCCCAGGCGGAGACGGGACCTGTGCCCCTTCTGACCTGGTTGTCGGGTTTAACCTGTACGGATGAGAACTTTGTACAGAAGGCCGGAGCTCAACGGGCCGCTGCGCAATACGGGGTCGCAGTCCTCGCACCCGACACGAGTCCCCGGGGCGAGGGTGTTCCCGACGATCCCCAGGCGGCCTGGGACTTTGGTTTGGGCGCGGGTTTCTATGTCAATGCCACGGAGGAACCCTGGGCTGCGAACTACCGCATGTACGACTATGTGTTGGAGGAACTGCCGGCGTTGGTCCTGGCTTCGCAGCCTTTGGACGGCCACCGTCAGGCGATCTTTGGGCATTCCATGGGTGGGCACGGCGCCTTGACCCTGGCTCTGCGCAATCCCCAACGCTATGGCAGCGTGTCGGCTTTCTCGCCAATTGTCGCGCCATCCCAATGTCCCTGGGGCGAGAAGGCCCTTGGGAACTATCTGGGCGCGGATCGAAGCCGGTGGGCGGAGCATGACACTTGTGAGCTGATACGACGGGCCACGCAACCTCTACCCATGCTTGTGGATCAGGGGAGCGCCGACGGATTTCTCGAGGAGCAGTTGCGTACACCGCTACTGCAGGCCGCCTGTGCGGAGAGCGGTTACGAAGCGACGATACGGATGCAGGACGGCTACGACCATAGCTACTTCTTTATTGCCAGTTTCGTGGACGAGCACATCGCTTTTCATGCGAAGCATTTGGTCTAAGGGTTTTTCGATCCAGAGCGTCGCCCATGCTTGGCATCGCAACGTTCGTACCTGAACAGGGCGTCTGGGCCTGTGACGGATAGCGACACCGATACATTGGCGGCGCAACTTGCGGGACTGCTGGATCTGACGGCGGACCGGCAGGTGACATCCCTGCGGCGTTTGTCCGGTGGCGCGAATATGGAGACCTGGTCCTTTGACCTTTCCTCGGATGACCGCCGCCAGGCATTGATTCTGCGCCGTCGTCCAGCGGGTCTGGCGGCAATGGACGACCACTCCAACCCGGAAAAGCCAGCGCCAAACGCCGCCACCTTGCAGGGTCTATCCCTGACCGTGGAAGCCCAGCTTTTGAGACTCGCCCGCCAGGCTGGTGTGCCCGTGCCCACAGTGGTCGCCACATCCTCGGCGCAGGATTCCCTGGGCGAAGCTCTGGTGATGACTCGGCTTGATGGTGAAGCGCTCCCGCAACGGATCTTGCGCGATGCGCGCTTCGACGCCGGAAGAGAGCGATTGGCGTTTCAGTGTGGGGAGGCCCTGGGCAAGCTGCACGCCGTGGCTTTGGAAGACTGTCCCGGTGAATTGCGAGACTGTTCCTGGGAGGAGGACCTCAATCGTTTGCAGGGTCTTTGTGACCACTTTGGGAACCCTTCCGCAGTGCACCAACTCGCCCTGGAGGCTTTGCGCCGACAACCTGAACCCGCCACAGCGCGAGTCTTGTGTCACGGCGATTTTCGTTTGGGCAACCTTCTCGTTGGCGAAGATGGTCTCCATGGAGTTTTGGACTGGGAGTTGGCCCACATCGGTTATGCGGGGGAGGACCTCGGGTATCTTTGCGCGAATGTCTGGCGATTCGGTGGCGCGCAGCCCGTCGGTGGTTTCGGCGCCTATCGGCAGCTTCTGGACGGATATCGCAGCGCCGGTGGTATCGCCCCGGATATGCGCGAGCTAAAGCTGTTCGAACTCTATGCCGCTTTGGGCTGGGGGCTGGTTTGCCTGACAATGCTGGAGCTCCATGAAACTGGCGTCGACAAGGGATTAGAGCGCGCGGCGGTGGGGCGGCGGTTGAGTGAATCGGAGATCGACCTATTGCTGCTCCTGGAGGAACTTCAGCTGTGACGTCTGCGGAAGTGTTGCTTCGGGCACTGCGCGAGTTTCTTGGGGAGAGCGTGCAGGCTGGGCTTTCCGGTTATGCCGCCTATCAGGCGCGTATCGCAAGCAACCTTGTAGCCATGCTGGAGCGTGAAGCGCGCCACGGTGACACCCTGGCGCAGGTTGATGCCGAGGCCCTTGGGGCCCTGGGTATGGATGAGCGAGCGGGGCAAGGGGGTCTGGCTCGGGCCGTGCGCGATAAGCAGCCACTCCATCAGGAGACCTTGCGCGAGTATCTCCTGGTACGAACCCTCCTGCGCCTGGCTATCGACAACCCTCGCTATAGTGGTCTTCTGCAGGCCCAGGCGCGGTGGCCGTCCGTCGCCGCCGAAGTGGACGCTCTGTTGACCCCCACAACCTAAACGTCGAGGTTTGATCGTGGAGTATCTATACAGCAACCGTTTGCCACAGCTGCTGGCCGATTTGGACAGGTTTATCCAGGACGTTCTTAAGCCCCTGGAGCAGGTCGACGACAATCAGCGTTTCTTTGATCATCGGCGCGAGTACGCGCGGACGGACTGGGAGCGCGACGGCCAGCCCAGGGAAGATTGGGAAGCCCTGCTGTCCCGTGCGAAGGACCTGGCCCGCGAGGCGGGATTTCTTGCCCTGGCCCTTCCCGGCGAATTCGGTGGTGGCGATGGAAGCAATCTGGAGATGGCAGTCATCCGCGAGCACCTCGCCGCCAAAGGCATCGGCTTGCACAGTGACCTGCAGAATGAACACTGCATCGTCGGTAACTTTCCTACCACCCTGGCATTTCGCGACTTTGGTTCCCCGGCACAGCGCGAGGCATTTATTCCCGGCAGTGTCGATGGCCGGGTGGCGGTGGCCTTCGGCCTCACGGAGCCCGAACACGGTTCCGATGCCACCTGGTTGGAGACTCGCGCCGAAGCGCAGGAACGAGAGGGCGAGGCGGGCTGGCTCCTCAACGGCGAGAAAATGTGGACCACCGGTGCTCACAGCGCTTCCCATATTCTGATCTTTGCCCGTACCAGTGGCGACCAGGGCAGTGCCAGGGGGATCTCCTGTTTTGTTATGCCCAGCGATGCACCGGGTTTTCAGATCGAGGAGTGGCTGTGGACCTTCAATATGCCTACGGATCACCCAAGGGTGAGTCTGACGAACGTTTGGTTGCCAGCCTCTGCGGTGCTGGGGGAACTGGACCTGGGTCTTGCCATCGCCCAACACTTTGTCCATGAAAACCGTATACGCCAGGCCGCATCCAGTCTCGGTACGGCTCGCTATTGCATAGAAGAAAGTGTTCGCTACGCCCGGGAACGACATACCTTCGGCAAGCCCCTGGCTAGCAATCAGTCCATCCAGTTCCGGCTGGCGGAGCTCCATGGGGAACACCAGGCCCTAAAAGCGTTGACGCTGCAGACCGCCTGGGAGATGGATCAAATGAATAAACGGGAAGTGGCTTCTCGGCTTTCTGACACGGTGGCTATCTGTAACTATCGAGCCAATCGCCTGGCCTGTCAGGCGGCGGATGAGGCCATCCAGATTCACGGTGCCATGGGCTATTCTCGCTATAAGCAGTTTGAGCATCACTATCGTCACCACCGCCGGTATCGCATCACCGAAGGCAGTGATGAAATTCAACTGCGGAAGATTGCTGGCCATTTGTTTGGGTATATCCGGTCTCCCTAGGGCTTGCTCTGTTTTCTGCTCGGTCTGAACGTTTAGTACCGGCGAGCTCGAAGTGCCTAGTTAGATGCCTGCCAGGGTGTCGCTGGTTTAGAACGGGGTTGGCAACTGATATGAGCAATAGCGGTAATGCCAAGTTCTACGGGTGGTGTGAGACGCGTATTTCCGGCGAGCCGAGGGGTATTCATTCCGCTCGCTGGTAGGGCTAACGCTCGCTCCATGAACACCCCCCGACTCGCCTGGCCCAGGCTGCGTCTAGCGCAATCGCGGTTGATCGAGCACAAGCTGCTCGAACTGCGGCTCGTCGGTCCGGCACGGCCATGCGTGCCAGGGGCTACTTCCGGAGTGAACGTCACCCCCCTTCAGTGAACGGAGGAGGTAGTCCCTGGCGCGCAGGAACCCACAACTAGCCCAAAACCAGTCTTTCCATCGAGGACCGCTGGAGCCACAAACACCCTGTCACCTTCGGTCTATTTTGCTAATCCGCCGGGTCATTGAGGGATAGCGGGGTCGAGGTCAGTATCCGGGTCCGAAAACTAGCCTCTGAACCCTTTTCGAAGGAGCCCCAGCATGCCCAATTCCGCTTTTATCTATGACGCCGTCCGCACCCCCCGTAGCAAGGGGAAGCCCGGTGGCAGCCTTCACGAAGTAAAGCCCATCGATCTTGGCGCGGGACTGTTAAAGGCCCTGCAGGCCCGTCATGATTTGGATACCTCCTATGTAGACGACGTGGTTATGGGCTGCGTTACGCCGATCGGCGAACAGGGCTCTGATGTGTCCAAGATGATTGTGCAGAACGCGGATTGGGACGAATCCGTAGCCGGTGTGCAGTTGGATCGATTCTGCGCCTCGGGCCTGGAAGCGGTGAACATCGCCGCACAGAAAGTAGCGTCCGGCTGGGAGGACCTTGTCGTGGCCGGTGGTGTTGAATCCATGTCCCGGGTCCCCATGGGTTCCAACGGTGGCCCCATGAGCTCTGATCCGGCTTTTGCCGCCAAAACAGGTTTTGTACCTCAAGGCATCGGTGCCGATACCATCGCTACCCTGGAAGGCTGGAGCCGCGAAGACGTGGATCGCTATGCCGTTGAGTCCCAGCGCCGGGCTACCCACGCTCGAGACAACGGATACTTCGACAGCTCGGTGATTCCCGTGCGGGACGAAAGCAGTGTCACCATTCTAGAGAAAGACGATTTCATCAAGCCTGATACGACCCTGGAAGGCCTGGGCGGTCTGAATGCTTCCTTTGAAATGATCGGCCAGTTTGGCTTTGACGACGTTATTCTGCGTAAGTACCCGACCCTCGATCACATCAACCACGTGCACACACCGGGTAATTCCTCGGGGATTGTCGACGGTTCCAGCGCCGTGCTCGTGGGAAGTGAAAAAGCCGGTCAGGATCTTGGTCTCACGCCCCGGGCGCGGATCGTCGCCACAGCGGTCCTCGCCACGGACCCCATCATCATGCTTACGGGGCCTGGTCCTGCGGCGCAGAAGTGCCTGGCGAAAGCGGGTCTGAAAAAGGAAGACATCGATCTGTGGGAGATCAACGAGGCCTTCGCCTCCGTGGCGCTTCGATACATGAAAGACTTGGGTATCGATCACGAGATCACCAACGTCAACGGGGGCGCTATTGCCATGGGTCATCCCCTGGGTGCCACGGGCGCCATGCTGGTAAGCGTCATGCTCGATGAGCTCGAACGTCGCGATGTGAAGCGAGGCATGTTAAGCCTCTGCGTGGGCGGCGGTATGGGTATCTCAACGATCATTGAGCGCGTGTAAGCGACGATAACGGAAGGAGGCTAAGACAATGACCATGCACTACGAGAAAGACGCCGACGGTATCGTCACCGTTACCATGGATATGCAAGGCCCGGTCAATGCCATGAACGAGGAGTTCCGCACGGACTTTGGCGTTGTGGTAGACAAGCTTGTAAAGGAAGACGACCTGGCAGGCGTCGTGATTGCATCAGCGAAAAAGGTTTTCTTCGCCGGCGGTGATCTCAACGACCTGGTGGCCGTTACCCCAGAGCGCATCGAAGAGTTCATGCTCGGCATCGGTACCATCAAAAGCCAATTGCGCCAGCTAGAAAAGTTGCCCGTACCCGTGGTGGCCGCGATCAATGGCGCGGCTCTGGGTGGTGGTTTCGAAATCGCTCTGGCCTGCAACCATCGGATCGCCTGGAACCATCGCTCCGTGCAGCTTGGCTTGCCGGAAGTCACCCTTGGGCTGCTCCCCGGTGGGGGAGGTGTGGTGCGTATGACGAAGCTCCTGGGCTTGGAGGCGGCACTTCCTTACCTGCTGGAAGGCAAACGGGTAGACCCGGTTAAGGCCTTGGATGCGGGGATGATCCATGAGTTGGTCGCAGAGCCAGAGAACCTGGTGCCTAAGGCCAAGGAGTGGATTCTGGCGAATCGAGAAAACCCTGAGGCCAGCGTGCAGCCCTGGGATCGTAAGGGTTACAAGATCCCCGGCGGCGGAATCGCGTCACCGAAGATTCAACAGGCGATCGCCGGCGGCACGGCGATGTTGATGCAAAAAACCCGTGGTCTGCTACCGGCACCAGAGAAGATCTTGGATATCGCCGTGCAGTCACTGAAGCTGGACCTGGATACAGCGCTGCTTATCGAATCTCGAGGTCTCGCGGCCCTTACCCTTACACCCCAGGCGAAGAACATGATCAGCACTTTCTTCTTTGGCCTGAATAAGGTGAATGGCGGCGCGAGCCGGCCGGAAGCGGTACCACCCCAGAAAACCGAGAAGGTGGGTGTGCTCGGTGCGGGCATGATGGGGCAGGGCATCGCCTACGTATCGGCCATGGCCGGCATCGAGGTGATCCTCAAGGATGTTTCCCAGGAAGCGGCGGACAAAGGCAAGGCCTACTCGGAAAAGCTCCTGGACAAGCGGGTCGAGCGCGGTCGCATGACTCCTGAGAAGCGGGCAGAGGTGCTGGCACGCATAACAGCTACGGCCGCCGATGAGGATCTGCAGGGATGTGATCTGATCATCGAGGCCGTGTTTGAAAACATCAAACTCAAGCACGATGTGACCAGGCAACTGGAGGGCTACCTCGCCGAGGGTGGAACCTGGGGTTCCAATACGTCGACGCTACCGATTGCCCAGTTGGCGGAGGCAAGCAGCAAGCCTGCGAACTTTATCGGCATCCACTTTTTCTCCCCCGTGGACAAGATGCCCCTGGTGGAAATCATTGTCGGCGAGCACACCTCCGATGAAGCGCTGGCGAAGGCGTTTGATTACACGCAGCAAATCAAAAAGACGCCGATTGTGGTCAACGATTCCCTAGGCTTCTTTACTTCCCGCACCTTCGGTACCTATCTCGATGAGGGCGTGCGTCTTCTGAAGGAAGGTGTGCATCCCGTGCTTATCGACAATATGGGTAAGGCCGTGGGTATGCCCGTGGGCCCACTGCAGGTCTACGACGAGGTGAGCCTCGAGCTCTCTCGCAAAGCCTGGGAGACCTGGAGCGATATGGGGGTTCTCGATAAGTGGGGCGATGGAACCGTAGCGCGGGATGTGGTGAACACCATGGTCGTCGACAACGGTCGCGGTGGCCGCCACCACGGTGGTGGTTTCTACGAATACGCCGAGGACGGCAGCAAAACCTTGTGGCCGGGTCTGTTTGATCTCTACTACAAATCGGAGGTCTGTCTCTCGGAGCATGATCTGAAAGATCGCCTGTTGTTCCGGCAGGTAATCGAAGCTCTCAAATGCCTGGAGAGCGGCGTGCTGCGCTCTGAGGAAGACGGCAATATCGGCTCCATTATGGGTATTGGAGCGCCGCCCTGGACCGGCGGTCTGATCCAGTTTGTCGCCACCTACGGCTATGATCGGTTTGTAAGTCGTTGTCAGGAGCTGTCGGCGGCCTACGGCGATCGCTTTGATCCACCACAGATTGCCATCGATCGTGCCGCCGAAGGCCAACAACAGGCGGCCTAAGCACAACGCGCAGCAACATAAACAAGCAAGGAACGAGAACACATGGATATCAACGGTAAGGTTGCATTGGTTACGGGGGGCGCGTCGGGCCTGGGAGAAGCTACCGTGCGTCGCTATCACGGAGCGGGAGCAAAGGTCGCGATCTTCGATATGAATGAAGCCCGTGGTAATGCCCTGGTTGAAGAACTGGGTGAGGGCGTGCTCTATCAGCAGGTGAACGTGGCTGATGAAGAACAGGCCGCCGCAGCGCTGGCGGTGGTGGTGGAGCGTTTTGGAGGCCTCCACATTTGCAACAACTTCGCCGGTATCGGAGACGCCGCTAAAACCGTAAGCCGTGGTGAACCGCTGGAACTGGCGCGCTTCAAGCGCGTAATCGACGTGAACCTCATCGGTACCTTTAACGTGTTACGTCTCGCGGCGGCGCAGATGGCCAAGCAGGATCCCGTCAATGACGACGGTGGTAGGGGCGTGATCATTAATACGGCTTCCGTGGCGGCCTACGAAGGCCAGGTGGGCCAGGCGGCCTACTCGGCGTCAAAAGGTGGCGTGGTGGGGATGACCCTGCCCATCGCTCGGGACCTGGCCTCGCTCGGTATTCGGGTGAATACCATAGCGCCGGGTTTGATCCATACGCCGCTGTTTGAATCCTTGCCCAAGGAAGCCTACGACAGCCTTGCGGCTCAGCCGGTGTTTCCCAAGCGTCTGGGGCGGGCGGAAGAAATTGCGCACCTATCCCAGTACATTGTTGAAAATGACTATACCAACGGTGAAGTCATTCGTATGGATGGTGCGATCCGGATGCAGCCTCGCTAGGGCTGCCCAGGTGTAGCGCCTAACTGGCAGACTTAAGCCGCGTGGACAGGGTTTCCGCCAGGGAGCCCTTGTTCTCGACAATCTCTTGCTGCGTTAGCCCAACCAACTCGTGGGGAAACACTAGCCAGTCGTCTGTCTCATGGACGTAGTAATCAGGCGTGATGTCCGTGACGTTTTTCGCGGGTTTGTACCAGGGTGTTGCCACCTTCATATTCTGCGGCATGTTGCGCCGGCATTTTCCCCGCAGCTTGTCAAAAATCGCTTTGACGCTGCGGCCTGAATCAAACACATCGTCTACCAAAAGCACGTCGTCTTCGGCATTTACGTTGTCGATGATGTAGTCCAGGCCGTGGACTCGCACGGTCTTTTCCTGTTGATCAATGCCCGTATACGACGAGGTGCGAATAGCGATGTGGTCCGTATCTACACCGACGTAGGCCAGATACTCCTGAATGGCGATACCCACAGGTGCTCCACCGCGCCAGACACCGATAATGAAATCGGGACGAAAACCGCTGGCGTGAATTTGCTCGGCAAGGCGAAAAGAATCCAGCAACAACTCGTTGGCGGAGATATAGGTTTTTTCCATGGGGAGCGGGGACTGTGCTTAGGCGAGAAAACCGAACTTTAGCATAAAGATTCCCGCCACCACGTAGACCGCCACGGGGCATTTACTGGCCTGTCCCGAGGCGATTTTCACCAGTGCATAGGTGATGAATCCCAGGCCGATACCGTCGGCTATGGAATAGCTCAGCGGTACAGCAATGGCGGTCACGACCGCTGGCGCGCTTTCGGCGATATCACCCCATTCCAGGTTTTCCAGGGCCCGGGCCATGATGGTGGCCACAAACAGCAGGGCGGCGCCCGTGGCGAATGCGGGAATGCTTTGGGCCAGGGGAGCGATGAACAAACACAATAGAAACAGTGCGGCGGTAGTGAGCGCCGTAAGACCCGTGCGACCGCCGGCTTCCACACCGGCGGCACTCTCTATGTAGCTGGTCGTGGAGGACGTACCCAGGGCGGCCCCAACCACCGTG
>DIYG01000021.1 GCA_002428935.1 Halieaceae bacterium UBA6060 | reverse complement strand
GGATGACGCCCGCCGCGAGCGCCGATGCGAGGCGTGGATGTAATTCCCCCCTTTCCATCATGGCCTCCGGCTCATCGGGCAGGGTGACCGCCAGACGCATATGGGGTATGGCTACCCGGCCCTCGCTCTTCGGCATGGTACGCGTCAAGAGCATGTCGCCTACCGCAGCCTGGATGGCTGTTGGGTATTCGTGAGGCTCACGGAACAGAATTACTCGATGTTCGGCGCGCAAGATAAGCTGGCACAAAACCGATTCCGGATCCGGAGACAGCCACATATCGGGAAGAATCACGGTGCAGCGCTCGGCGTGTAGCTTGCTTGCGCTCACGGCTTGGTCCAGAAACTGAACCCGAGCCATGCCCCGCTCACTCACGATGGTGAGGGGCGTGTCGATTTCCAGAAGGGAGCGTGCAATATTGGCCGCCGGTGTGTCGCCCAGGAGGGCGTACAGATTGTAGTTTTGAGAGTTATCCGCGGAAGGCGCGGATGAGGCACTGTGTTCCATACTCCGGCGCAGGAGACCGGCGATATGTCGGCCTGGGGCCCGCGCAAGCTTACTCTCCAACTCTGAAGCCCCACGGGGAGTGCTGTTTCCCCGGGCGATAAACACGACGCCCGCGCCCAAGAGCTCGTCACCATCTCGAAGGGGCGTGACCGCCAGAAGGTGGCTGTCGTTCCAAAGCAACTCCAGGTCGACGGAATTCAATAGGTCGAAGCTAATGTTCGGCACATCCCCAAGGGGTAATAGCTCTGACTCGCAGGGGGTGAATACACCGTCGGACAGATTTCTCGAAAGAAGCCACTTCGCGCCGCCACGCTCATCGAAGGTGCACACCGCGTAGTGGGTGAGCCCGGCTACATTTGTAAGTGCCTTGGCTATGGCGTCGTCCAGATCTTCCAGATTCTCTGTTCTGCCCGGATTGATGGAGAGCACTTTGTCCGTGAGGACTAACCCATTCTCAAATGGTGAGTCATCCGTTACGGGATTTGCGAGAGGTGCATCGGAGAGTCGCCGGGGCTGGAGTTTTTCCGATGCGCAAAGAACAGTGCTCTGCGTGGATCGCTGGGCCCGGTCCAGGGCCTCCAGGGCGCTCGCGACGGTGGCGTTCGTTGATACCGCAGTGTCGCGGTAGGCGACGCCCGCGCGCAGGCGTAGGGGGTTACCTTTTGATGCCAGTTCCCTCTCGACAGTTGAAAGGAGGGTGTTGATGATGCCTAGCCCCGTGCCCTCATCCGTGGCGGGTAACATCAGGGCTATGGTCAGCGGGGTTGGTCGGCTTATGCGATCATCGTTGCGTACGTAGGCCAGCAGTATGGATTGGACCTCAAGGAGAGCCACGCGATTGCGCTGTAAATCCCCCAGGGAAGCGCTGGAGCTATCGGCGAGGCCAATAACCGCGAGGGTGGAACCGGGATTCAGCTGCGCCGTCGCTAGCTGCGCCGTATCCTGGCTCAGGTCGCGTAGCAAGAGCATGGTGCTCCGCTTTCTAAGATGTTCCGTCTCGGAAACGTATAGACTGACCAGCAGCGAATCACCGTCCCGCCGTTTTATCGCGGCAATGGGAACCTGGCCAGATGCCCCGGCTTCCACGACTCCCCGCAGGGGATGCTCTGAACAGGCTTTCGCTACTTCAACGGGCAATACATCTTCCCAGTGCTGGTCTAGCAAGTCCTCGGGGCTTAGACCCAGTAACACGGCCGTAGCCTCGTTGAAATCCAGCACGTGGCCGTGCTCATCAAGATAGAGAATCGCCTCGCCAAAGTGTTTGAGGACCGCTTCGAGTTGCTGCACGCTCTCCCGCTCGCGGCGAATGAGCTCTAGCCGTCGCATGGCCAGACCAATGAGCGTGCGGATTTGCCCGCTGACCTCGGCTCCCTGTTTTTGCAGAAAGCCGACAGGATCGCTTGCGGCGGCGCGCCGCACTACTTCCGGGTCGTAGTCCGCAAATGCGGTGAGGAAGATGCACGGCACGTCAAACCGTTCACGAGCGATCCGCGCTAGCTCCGTGCCATCCCTCACACCGATCTGAAAACGAGGTTCGTCCGTCAGGTTAATATCTGTGATGAGGAGATCGAATTCCTCTTGATCGAACAACTCCAACGCATCATCAAAATCCGATGCTTCGGCTACAACGCTAATTCCCGCGTCGATGGATTCCACGCAATAAACCAGCTCCGTACGAAAGTCCCGTTCATTTTCGACGACGAGGGCGCGGTATTCCGGTGGCGTTGATCGATAAAGTGCCATGGTAAATCTGTGCACTTCCTTTACACGGGTGTTGTGCGAGAATGAAGTGTTTAAAGAAGTGGTGCAAGATTTACAAACGGATAAAATGTCCGCGTAACGTGTACTGGTTCACAATTGTCTGCGTAACGCAGAGCACGCCGGGTGCGAAGCTGTAATACCATCGCATTCCATTGGGGGATAAGAGTTTTATGGCGATAAAGATCAACAAGAAGACTTCGGCAAAGCGCACCGGGAATCACAGCGAATCCGAATCATCGGGCGCAGCTAAGGCCGACGGCCTTTCCGTTCCTTCGGGACGGCGCAAGCACGCCCTGCCCGAGGGTGTAGCCTTACCGCCGCGTCACCAGGACTTCAGCGGCGCGGAGCTGATGAGCCGCTTCGTGTCCAGTGAGTCGGGTAAAAGCTTTGCGGAGATCGCGGAGACCTCCAGGGAGCTTTGCACCTGGCGCTGTCCTGCGGGACACACCTATCAGGAGAGCCGCGCAGCCCACCGCCACAGCCGAGGATGCCCCGTATGCGCTACTTCGGTGGCTACGCGTATGCCTGGTCTGATCCGTTATTGGGATGAGAAAGCCAACGGTAAATCGGCCGCCGACGTGTCGGCCTACAGCCGAGATAAGTCGCACTGGGTTTGCGAGCACGGCCACAAGTTTGAACGTCCCCCGTACCGGGTTTTAGCGACGGGGCATCAGTGCCGCGAGTGCCGCCGAGAGGGCCGCACCCCCTGGCGCATTGCTGGCAAGCGTGATGCGTCGGCGACCTTTGCGGACGAGTTTCCCCATATCGCCAAGGAATGGGATTACGAAAAGAATGCCCGTTCGCCCGACGAGTTCGCTCCGGGCAGTCAGCGTACGGCCTACTGGATTTGCGAGAACGGCCATTCCTGGTCTTCCCCGATCTGTCATCGAACCAGCGCCGCCCGTCATCCGGCGAGCTGTCAACAGTGTAAGGCGATAGCGTATTCCGCACCGGAACTTGCCCGTGAGTTGCATCCGACGCTGAACCCCGAAGGTACGGCTTACCGGGTTCGAAAGGGGTCCAGCGAATTGCTGTTTTGGCAGTGTGATCGCGGCCACATATTCACCGCATCCGTGGCGGCTCGTTTGAGGAGCGTCTATCCAGCGTCTTGTGATAAGTGTCGCTCCATAGCCATCAAGGCGCCGGATCTAATTGATGCCTGCTGGGCTTATGAGCGCAACAAAAAACTCGACCCGGAAATCCTCAAGACTTCCAGCTCTGAAGAGGCCTGGTGGGTGCGTATGGATGCGTTGCACATCCCCGTGCAGGCCCGAGAGAGTCGACACTATGAGCGTAAACGCATCGGCTATCGATATCGGCGCTACGTCAACAACCCCCAGCGGGAAATAGAAGCCATTCGAGAACATTTGCGAGATCGTAAAGCTTCAAAGACTGCAGCTCCCCTGCGCAAGGTGCGTCGCTCGAGCTCTTAGCGCTAACGGCTGATTGTTCGGGATGCTCCCCTTGCCGGGGCTAGCGTTAGTGGCTTGGCCCTTCAGCACTAGAGTTCTTGCGTGGCTGCAGGTTCGAGACGTCTGTCGCAGCGGCTGAGAGATCTACCTAAGAAACGGACGACTGGTCGCGCACGGGATCCCGGATAAGCTTGCTTGGAATCCTTATCCGAAGGTGCACTCCTTCGTCGCTCCACAACTCCGGCTCACCTTTTAATTCTCGGGCCATGGCGATGACCTGAATCAGCCCACCGCGAACCTGGCCTCGATCATCGGCCATGGCCCGTTCAATGGCCTTGCGATCCAGCCCCGAGCCATAGTCTCGATAGGTGAGTGTTGCGCTACCGTCAGCGCTCCGCGTCAGCGATATGCTGGCTATATCCGTTGCTTGGGAATCCAGCGCGTATTTGTAGCTGTTAGTCAGCATTTCATTGATGATCAAACCAAGATACTGGGCTTTGGAATAACGTAGATAAAGATCCTCGATTTCCAGGTTTATGGGCCTTGAATCCGATGTGCCGTGCAGGTCTCGGGCCCCCGATACCACCTGGCGAATGATGTGCGCGACGTTGATGTCTGTGCTGTCCGAACGCTGTAGGAGTAAGTGCACGGCGGATTGGACTTTGATCCTCGCGTTCAAGTGTTCAAGGGTGTCGCGGGTCTCCTCGTTTGTCGCGCTGCGTTGCATGGTACGAACGTTCGCTGCGAAGTTGCTCAGGATATTCCCCACCCTGTGGTGAATCTCCCGTAAAAGAATTTCCTTCTCACTCAAACGACCACGCATCTCGGCCTCGAAGACTTCGCGTTTCCTTTCTGCGTCGGCTACCGCCAGTTGTTGTCGGTAGCGTGCCCGCCATTGCACCAGGAGTAGCAGGATGGCGATGCCGATCACTACCGGAATGGCGATACGAAGATCCAAAAACCAGAGCACATAAGGAGGAGGGGCCACGTTAATCCCAATGTTCAAGGGGCTCGAGATCACGTCTCCGTTCCCATCGAGCATTGCGATGGCAACATCTACGGGCCCCCAGTCCTGATGCCCGGTCAAACTGATCGCGGGCAGGCCTCCGGGCAGCCAGTCCTGTTCTTCGGAGAACCGGAGGGCGTAGGTCGCGTCCTGGGCTTTGATGTGGTCATCGTAGCTGTATTCGAGACGCAGCACGCCTTGACTTACCGCGCTGAAGGGTACGTCGAGGGTAAAATGGTGGTCATCGATTTTTTGCAGCTTCTCGATAGCGGCTTGCCCGTCAATGCTGACCTTTGTCCAACCCAGATTGATCGGTGTGTTCCTCGCCGGCACGATATCCCTAAAGCTGACGGGGCCCGCGGACGAAACAAACACCTTGTCCCCGTTGGGTAGTTTCAGCGAGGCGTTGGGGCCGTACTCAAATTCGTCGGCGGCCAGCCCATCTTGATAGGTAACGTGGGAACGCAGTGCTTCTCGCGGCAGATCGAAAACGTAGACGCCGTTATTGGTGGTCACCCACAACTCGTCCTGGTCGTCCAGGACCAGGTGCCAGACCGTACGCCGGGCGAGATAGGGCTCGATGGCCTTCAGCGGTCTTGGATCCAGGCGCAGGTTGTGCACCATATCGCTGGTTAAATGGCGAACGCCAACATTTTCCACACCCAGGTAAGCACCGCCGTAGCCATCCGGTGCAAGGGCGAAAATCAAACCGAGAGGGGAATTGCTAAAAGGATCTACGCGATAGGTGTCGTCTGTGGTGCGCTCGATGCGCAGCAAGCCCTGTTCGTGCACGGCCAGAAACGTGGATTCGCTGATGCGATACACCCCAATGAGCGTCTGAATAGTATTCAGCTGTCGCGCGCTGATGCGCGGTGCGCCGTCGGTCCTGTTGATGGTCAGCTCGACCAGGCCCAGATAGTAGAAGGTAGCCAGCCAGGTGTTTTCGTTGATTCGTACTACACCACTGACGCCGATGTTTTCGAGACTCTGGCCGTTCAGCTGGGTGAAATTGCTGACCTGTCCGTTGCCTAGATCGATAACATCGAAACCGCCGACGTAGTAGCCGACGATGAGCAGATCGCCGTGGGCGTCCAGGGCCGTGATGGGATCCTGACCTATAGACAGGGGATTTACGCGTAAATTGGGCAGACCTTCCGTGCCATAGGTTGTCGCGAGTTCGGGGTACTGGGCGCTATCCAAACCGCCGACCCAGAGGTTCTGTCCCCCGATGAACAGCTTTTCACCGTTGGTGGCGATAGAGGAAACAACCCCCGACGCCTCGCCACTGGCCGTACGCAAGGTGCTGAACTCCGTATCCAAGGCGTAGTAAAGGCCGTAATACGTGCCGATCCAGATGTTTCCTGCGCGGTCTATGGTGACGGAGCGAACCTCGTTTCCCCGTCCCGGTAGACGAACCACTTCCGCTTTATCACCGCGCACGCGAACCACGTTAGGGCCGGAACCAAACCAGGCACTCCTTGGAGAGCGGACAGCCATCGCTCGGTAGTATCCCTGGACGCTATCGGCCATGGGGTCGATGGTGCTGGGTTGCTCATCGCTTCCCAGGGGTAACCAGTTCATACCCGTATCGCGGCTCAGCCACAGGAGGGTGTCATCCGCCACTTCCATGGATACCACGGCACCCGTTGTGGGGACCTTGCCCTGAACGGTGTACTGATCGCGATTCATCGTAAGGCGATAGATGCCAGATGCCACGGTGCCAATAAACAGGTTGTCACCGCTAGCGGCGGCGGTGGTGAAAATTTGGGATTCAAGGGGAGCTTGCTCCATCCCATTGAAGCCAATCCCCGCAGTGAGCAACTGGGCGCCGTTCTGGTCTAGGCGTAGCAGTTCACCGCTGGCACTAACGGCCAGCAGAAAGTCGCTCACGGGCACGAGGCTGACGATGTCCAGGGGCTTTTCGCGGCTACGTTCGGATTGAACAACAATGCGGAAGTCGTCGGCGCCATTCTCTTTAACCGCCACCCCCCGGACCGTCGCGACCCAAATATGGCCGGGCCAATCCTCGTAGATATCATTGACCATCCCCGATGGGAGCCCGCTGATGCCGTCGGCGGTTTGCTGCCAGACCCTTTGTTGGCCGGATTTGTACTGCACCAGCCCTTCCCGCGTACCAGCCCACAGGAAACCCCGTTGGCAGACATGGACGGCACGCACGGACCCCTGGGGTAGGTCAATATCGGAGAATTCGCGCAGGGCAAAGCCCTCGCGAACCACGGAGGATACGTTTGCCGTGGTGAACTTGGTCTCGGCGTGGGCTGTAGACGCCAGAACCAGAAGCCCAGCCAAAAGCATCTTCAGGCTTGTGAGAAGCGCTCGCATCCCCAGAGAGTAATTAACTCAGATGAAAGACGCTAGAGTTCCTCTTGTGCAGGGGTGCGGGATTGTGAAGTAAGTCTCTGCCCTGTTTGCAGGGCAAGACACCGCCCTAGTCGGGGTCGGGTCTCACCACTACCGTATCGGCGATGGGGACTATCTCTGTGACTGGGAGGTCGGCTTTTTCCGCGTGGTCACGGATCGCCTGCTCACTGCTGGCTTCGTAGATGCACAGCGTGCCCAGAGCTCCGCTTTCCTCGTTTAAGACATAGCTGCGAATCCAGCGAATATCTTCAGGCATGCTGTCACCCACATCGGTGGATCGTGCTGCTGCTGTTTCAAGGGTGGGGCCGTCGGTAAAACCGTCTCGTCGAATGATGGCGTAGAGCTTCATGGTGGGATCTATCCTAAGCACAAAGGTGTTGTGCAGGTATACAGCCGGGAGCGATCAGACCCCATCCTCTGATGGTAGCGGTAAGCTAATGCTTTGGGTCTCCACCCTTGGAGTGCTGTGATTTCAACCCTTCCATGAAAGTGCGGGTGCTCTCGTCGATCATCAGCGGTACATCCGCCCCGGGGTGAAAATGCGGTAGTTTTCCGCTGAGGGTAATGGAGCTGAGGCCGTGAACCATAGACCACAGCTTTACCGATACGTCCAGGACATCCAAACCCTGCAGGCCTTGCGCATCCAGGTAGGCTTCCACGGCCCTGACGAGTTGGAAGAAGCCCGAGGCTTTGCGATCAAAACTCTCTGAACCGATGGCCCGGGCCCCCATGTCACCCCACATCAGATCGTAAAACGCGGATTTGCTCACGACATAGCTGTAGTAGGTCCGGCCTAGGGTGATTACACGCTCAATACGTCCCAAAGGAATCTCCGCCGTGGCGTTCTCGGCGGTCAGGCCGAGACCATAGAAGGCGAGTTGGCTCACGGCCTCCAAAAGGGCTTCCTTATCGCGAAAATGCCGATAGGGAGCCGCTGTGCTGACGCCGGCTCTTCGCGCGGCATCGGCCATAGCAAAGTTTAGGGAGCCGCTATCCTCGATGAGTTCCGCGGCCGCCAAAATGAGTGCGTTGCGAAGGTCGCCGTGGTGATAGGTCTTCTCGACAGCATTCATGCGGCATCAATCGCAACGGTTTCGCCACCGGTTGCCACCAGGGCGGGTCGGGCCTGACACCGCGAGCGCCGATGTCTTCGTTGATAAACGAGCATAAACATGGGTGGAATATAAAAGAATGACACCACTGTGGACAGCAGTACCCCGCCGGCAATTGCCATGGCGAAGGGCGGCCAGAACTGGCTTCCCTCCAGGATCAGGGGCAGAAACCCACCGAAGGTGGTGATGGTCGTAGAGACGATATGCCGACTTGAGTCCATGACCACGTCACGCACGGCTCGTCGTTCTCCGCGCATGGCTTGCTCATCGATCTGCAGGGCCGTGAGGATGATGATCGCCGCGTTGATCGATACGCCGATGGAGCCAATGACGCCGATGAGGGCCTGGACGCCAAAGGGGTAGCGGAAAACAGCCAGGGACAAGAGGCTGAGGCCCATCGAGAGGACAAACACCGTAAAGGCCACGGCGGACAGCCGCCAGGAATTAAAGGTCAGTACGATGGTCGCCAGCAGTGCGGCCACGATCATGCCCATGGGAGCGATAATGTTTTCCACCACGCTGGCGCGAGCATCAGAGGTGCCGCCGTACTGAAAGCGATAGCCTGCGGGGAGCGGCACTGGGTCTCTGGCAAGGATCGTATTCAGTTCCTTGAGAGCTTCCTCGGCCAGCACCCCGCGCGTCACAAACCCCTGAATGGTGTTCAAACGTTCGCCATTCTTGCGGGTAATGGGGCTGTTCGCCGGCACAAGATCAAAGCGGCCCAGGGTGCTCAAGCTGATGCTGTCCAGGGTGCTGCGATCACCATCGGATCGGGGCAGGGGCAGACGAATACTGGCAATTTGCTCTGGTTTGCCCCAGTCGGCCTCGTTAAGACGAGCACGCACGGGCAAGCGCTGGGTGCCCTCAAGCACCTCGCCGCCAATACGACCTCGTAAGGCCGCATCGAGATTGTCGGCCACTGCACCTAACTCCAGGCCGGCCAGGCGAACCCGTTGCTCATCGAGCTGAAACACCAGCTTGGGAGCCCCGGCAACGAGGCTGGTGGTGCTATGGGTGATGTTCGATACCCGCTCCATGCGCAGACGAAACTCCTCGCCAAGGCGACGAAGGGTTTGCAGGTCTGGACCAAAGAGCTCGATCTCCAGTGGGGCCGCCACGGGCGGTCCCTGATCGATACCCAATACGACGATTCGAGCCTCGGGGTGTTCAGCGTCCAGCTCTCGTTGTAGCCGCCTGATCAAGGCGTCGGTCTGGTTCTCATCGCGGGTTAAGACCATGGCCTGGGCATAGGTGGGGATGCCCTCTCGATTACGCACGATGTTGTAGTAGAAGGGGGGAGGTGACTCTCCCAGGGACCAGTCTATGCGGCGAATAAGCGGCTCCCCACGGAGACGTGTATCCAGTTCGCGGACCAGGCGATAGGTATCGTTGATGGAACGACCAGGGGGCAGGGTAACCTGGAGATACATCTGGTCGCGGTCTGTGCCGGGAAAGAACTGTGCCGTAAGCGTTGGAAAAGACAGGAAGCCTGCCAGAGGCAGCGCTAGAGCCAGAGCAACGGAGCCCAGGGGATTGGCAATGGACCAGTCCAGGGCGCGAGCCAGGGCACGTCCTCCGCGGCCGCTGGGTAGGCCCGATTGCCACCAACGATGATCCGTCTGCAGGCCCCCGGGGAGCAAGCGAGCGGCGAGGACCGGCGTGATCACCAGAGCGAGCAATAAAGAGGCGGCAAGCATGATGATCACTGCTTTTGCGATTGAACCCATAAAGTCTCCGGCGGCGCCGGGCAGTAAAACCATGGGGACAAAGGCCAGGATCGTGGTCGCCGTGGAGGAGAGGAGCGGTACCCCCATGCGACGCACGGAGGCGGCGATTGCATCCTGGGGTGTTGTTCCTTCGAGCAGGCGCTTGCGGACTTCGTCGGTCATGACGATGGACCCGTCCACGAGGAGGCCCAGGGCCACGACCAGTCCGGTGACGGACATTTGATGGATTGGCAGGCCGATCTGGTACATGAGCACCAGGGAAACCAGCGTGCACAGGGGCAGAATTACGGCGACCACGGCGGCGGCTCGAAGACCCAGGGTAAACAGCAATACCAGGAGCACCAAAACGACACCGATAAGAAGGTTCTTGCTCACTTCCCGCAGGCGGGTTTCCGTATAACCGGCCTGATCGTAGCTGGTTTGTATGCTGATGC
>DIYG01000085.1 GCA_002428935.1 Halieaceae bacterium UBA6060 | reverse complement strand
TTCAGCAGAACAAGAAGACGCGCTCGCGTCGCGGCATGCGCCGCTCCCACGATTCCCTGGGTACTGCCACCCTGTCCGTGGATAGCACTACCGGTGAGAAGCACCGTCGCCACCACGTTACGGCCGACGGTTTCTATCGCGGCAAGAAAGTTGTGGAAACGGGCAGCGACGACTAGCGATGCTGTCCTTCTCTGGGTGTTTGCTTAGATATGCACCCAGAGACCTCCTCCAATAATCCGCACTGCATCGGGGGATACACGTGCAACAGGATCTGGCTTTTCTGTTTCCCGGTCAGGGCAGTCAAAAACCGGGCATGCTCGCCGAGGCCGCCGAGGCCTTCCCGGAAGTCAGCGCCACGTTCGACGAAGCATCTGACGCTCTAGGTTACGATCTGTGGGCCCTGGTTCAGGGCGATGACGGCTCCAAGCTCAACCTCACCGAATATACCCAGCCCGCGCTGTTGACCGCCTCGGTCGCTCTATGGCGTGCCTGGCGTGCCGCGGGCGGTAGTCAGCCTGCCGCCATGGCCGGACACAGCCTGGGCGAGTTCTCGGCCCTGTGTAGCGCTGGCACCATGGATCTGGCCGACGCCGTAGTCCTGGTAAGAGAACGTGGACGGGCCATGCAAAACGCGGTCCCCGTGGGCGAGGGCGCTATGGCGGCGGTCCTGGGCCTTGAAGACCAACAGATCTTGGAGATCTGCACCGAGGTGTCTGCGGAAACGGATTCCGTAGTTCAGGCGGTGAATTTCAATTCTCCCGGACAGGTTGTGATCGCCGGTTACGTTGCCGGCGTGGAAGGCGCTATCGAGCGTTTGAAAGCTGCGGGCGCCAAGCGCGCTATGGCGCTACCCGTTAGCGCGCCTTTCCATACCTCATTGATGACCCCCGCTGGAGAACGCCTCGCGGAAGCTTTGGCCTCCCTGGAGCTTCGGGCGCCGGAAGTGCCGGTGATTCACAACGTCAACGCTGCGGCAGAATCGGATCCAGAAGCGATCCGCGCCTTGCTCGTGCAGCAGATTTCTTCTCCCGTGCGTTGGACGGACTGTATGGCGACGCTGCGGACGGCTGGTGCCAGCCAATTTGTCGAATGTGGCCCCGGAAAAGTACTGGGTGGTCTATTGCGGAGAATCGATAAATCCGCGAGTTGCATCTATCTCGAAGCGCCCGCAGACCTGACCGCTGCCGCCACGGCTTAATCAGTCCATAGGAAGCTTACCCATGTCCGAGTCCCAGAAATCGACCAGTGAATCCCGGGTAGCCCTGGTAACCGGAGCAAGCCGAGGTATCGGTAAGGCCATAGCCGAGGCCCTGGTCGCGGCCGGTCATACGGTGATTGGAACCGCTACCAGTGACCGTGGAGCCCAGGCCATCGATGAGCGGCTTGGGGATTCTGGTGGCGCTGGTTTGTGCCTGAACGTTTCGGATCCAGACAGCGTTGCGCAGGTACTGGCCACCGTAGGCGAGCGTTTCGGAGCACCGCTCATCCTTGTGAATAACGCGGGGATTACCCGAGACAACATCCTCCTGCGCATGAAAGACGATGAGTGGCAGGACGTGGTAGACACTAACCTCAACGCCCTTTACCGCATGAGCAAGGCGGTATTGCGAGGCATGACCAAGGCGCGGTGGGGACGGATCGTGAACATCACTTCCGTGGTGGGCTCCATGGGTAACGCCGGTCAGGCCAACTACGCGGCCACCAAAGCCGGCGCAGAAGGTTTTTCCCGGGCCCTTGCGCGGGAACTGGGTGCGCGGAGCATTACCGTCAACTCTGTGGCGCCAGGTTTTATCGATACAGATATGACCCGAGCCCTGACCGACGATCAGCGCGACCTAATGCTCGGACAGATTCCCCTGGCCCGCCTTGGACAGGGCGAAGAGATTGGTGCCCTGGTAGCGTTCCTGTGCAGCGAACTGGCCGGGTACATCACGGGCGAAACTGTTCATATTAACGGCGGTATGTACATGGGTTGAACCCCTTCGAGGGTGTATGCCCACTGATAAAAAATCGGTAAACTTGCCCGGCCCGAGCGCATTGGGGGTGCGGGTTTTCTCAGCAGGAGTATTCGAGGATCATGAGCAGCATAGAAGAACGTGTAAAAAAGATTGTCGCTGAGCAGCTCGGCGTCAAAGAAGAAGAGGTTCAGACGGAGGCTTCCTTCGTTGAAGATCTGGGTGCCGACTCCCTCGACACGGTGGAATTGGTGATGGCCCTTGAAGAGGAATTTGAAACGGAAATTCCCGACGAGGAAGCTGAGAAGATCACCACGGTTAAACTGGCGATCGACTACATCAACGAACACCTCGCCTAAGGGACCGCATCGCGCGTGAACTCGCGCGATGGCTCGGGTTGTGGTGTAGGCGGTTTAACGCCCATCGCGACTCGACCGACGTGTCGAAAGAAAAGCCGTGACTACCTCCGTAGCGCGGCTTTTCTGCTTTAGGGCCGTGAGGGTGTATAGGTAGGTGCCAGGGCAATGATTCACTTCAGGAGAAGATCAACGTGATTGGAAGGCGGGTAGTCGTAACGGGACTTGGACTTGTAACGCCGGTGGGGCATGACGTGGCGTCTACCTGGTCGGCGATTCTCGCCGGCAAAAGTGGTGCGGCTGCCATAGACGCGTTTCCCGTTGACGCTTACAGCACGCGGTTCAGCGCCAGCGTCAGGGACTTCGATACGGATCCCTACCTGGCGGCCAAGGACGCGAGAAAGATGGACACCTTCGTCCAGTACGGGATGGCGGCGGGTATCCAGGCTCTCACGGACTCCGGTTTCGAAGTTACGGAAGAAAATGCTCGCCGTGTTGGCTGCGCCATTGGTTCCGGAATCGGCGGTATCGGTCAGATCGAGAAGAATTCGGAGATCGTCAACAGCAGCGGCCCTCGCCGTATATCGCCGTTCTTTGTCCCCGGCTCCATCATCAATATGATCGGTGGTAACTTGTCGGTCCGCTATGGTATGCGAGGCCCTAACATCGCCATCGTTACGGCCTGTACCACGGGCACCCACAATATTGGCATGGCCGCACGGATGATCGCTCAGGGTGATGCGGACGCCATGCTAGCTGGGGGCGCAGAGATGGCGACCACCAAGGTCGGTCTTGGGGGCTTTGCGGCGGCGCGCGCTCTATCCACTCGCAACGATGACCCGGAGGCCGCGTCCCGGCCCTGGGATGCGGATAGGGATGGTTTTGTTCTTGGCGATGGCGCCGGCGTGGTGATGCTTGAGGAGTACGACTCCGCGAAGGCGCGCGGTGCGCCTATCTACGCGGAGATCAACGGGTTTGGTATGAGCGGTGACGCCTACCACATGACCCTGCCACCGGAAGATGGCCGGGGTGCGGCGGATGCGATGCAAAACGCTCTGGATGACGCCGGTCTTTCTCCCGACACGGTGGAGTACGTGAACGCCCATGGTACTTCCACGCCGGCTGGTGATATTGCCGAAAGCAAGGCCCTGGAGTCGGTCTTTGGCGCCGCGGCCCAGTCAATGGCAGTCAGCTCCACGAAGTCCATGATTGGGCATCTTCTTGGCGCTGCCGGGGCGGTGGAAGCGGTATTCAGCATTCTCGCCCTCCGTGATCAGGTGGCGCCGCCGACCATAAATCTGGATAAGGCGGGGGAGGGCTGCGATCTTGATTACGTCCCCCACACGGCCCGCGATATGAAGATCAGTCATACCTTGTCGAACTCCTTCGGTTTTGGTGGCACAAACGGCTCGCTAATTTTCGGACGGGTGTAAGGGGCTTCCACCTATCGTGTCGCTGCAGGATCCGGTTCCCGCCACCGATCGCTCCTTCCTGTTTGGCGACGGCCTTTTCGAAACGCTCCTCTGGGTGAAGGGCCGTTACGCGTGGCCAGAGCTACATCTTGACCGTCTCTGTTTGGGGGCCGAACGGTTGCAAATCCCCGTAGACCGACAACAACTCTCCGACGCCCTGAGACAAACCCCCGTTACCGTTGAAACGGCCGCCGTGCGTCTGACCCTGAGTCGCGGCGACGGGCCGAGAGGTTACGCGCCGGGGGCGTCCCCGTCGCGAATACGCATTCGGGTTGCGGCCCTGGAACGAGATCCATTTGAGCCCAGTGCGCCCGCCCGAATGGGGGTTTCGACGATCGTTATGGGCAGCCAGCCGCTGCTCGCTGGGCTAAAACACTGTAATCGTCTGGAGCAGGTATTAGCAGCCCAGGAACGTGTGGATCGGGGGATCGACGAACTCGTCCTCCTCAATAGCGAGGGTTCCCTACAGTGCGCCGTCGCCGCAAACGTTTTTATTCTTCACGGTTCGACCCTGACAACACCGCCCTGTGATCTGGCCGGTGTCGCCGGCACCCGGCGGCGTCTGGTGTTGGAAATTCTGGCGGAGAAGGCGGGCCTTGTGG
>DIYG01000074.1 GCA_002428935.1 Halieaceae bacterium UBA6060 | reverse complement strand
CCGCCGGTGCTATCGCGCTGTATGCCGATAAGGCCCGACCGCGTATCCAACACCAGCGGGTAGATCTCGGTGCCCTTGTCGTGGGTGGTGAGGCCAGCGAAGCCCAGCGGCTAATCCCTCGTCTGCTACCCGTGTGCGCCGAGGCCCAGGGCATCGCCGCGCAACGAGCGATCGATGCTGCTTTGGGTATCCGGGAAACGTCCGCCCTGGCCCAAGAGCGAGACAAAACCCTTTTGCGTGAACAGGCGCAGGCTGCGGCCTGGCGCATCCTCGTGGATTGGCCTCGCGCGTTGGATCAGGCACCGGATCTGAAATCCATGAAGACCTTTCGATCCCTGGAAGGTCCGGCTCTTGGAGCGGCCCTGCACACGCTGCTCCCGACATCGCTTAGCTCTCTGGTCGAGGCGACTCATGAGGAGGTTTACCAGGCGCTGACTGAGACGACACATACCGCCGCAGAACCGGCAACCCTATCTGAGGCGATGCTTCGTCAAACCCTGGCCTGCGCAACTAAACACGCCCATTTCCGCTTTGAAGCCCTACGCGGGGCCGCGGTTTGGGAACGGGCGAGAACCTATCTAGGCAGCCCCCTCACAGCCCTGGGCGCCCTGGCTCAGAGCGGTATGATCGATGCGCCCTGCCTAGGTCCCCTGGCCCTGGCTCGCCATCCCCTGGGTGAAACCCTGCGTCAAAACGACAAACTCAATCCTGTCACCCGACTGATCCTCGGCGCTCTTTTGGATTCCCAGTACCTGGCCTCGGCTCTGGAGCAAGAGAGCTCGCAAAGCTGCACGGACGAACCCCAGCGTCAACTGGGACCGGGCGTCGGTGTCGGTCACGCCATGACCGCGCGTGGACCGCTCTATCATCTTGTCGCCCTGGATGACGACCAACGCGTTCGTCACTGGCGATACCTGGCACCCACGGATTGGCACTTTGCACCCGGCGGTCTGGCGGAGCGCCTTATCGAGGAATGCCGGCGGTCGGACGCCCTGGGATTGTGCGTAACGGCGGCGGATCCCTGTGCGCCCTGGTCCGTACACGGCCTGACGCAAAAAGACTCGGAGGCCGCCTAATGCATGAGATGGCCCTGTGCCAGGGAATGCTGGAACTCATCGACGTGCAGCGCCAGAAAGATGGCTTTGAGCGCGTACGACGAATCATCGTCGAGGTCGGGGCCCTAGGGCATGTGGACCCCCACGCCCTGCGCTTCGCCTTCGACGTTTCCGCCGCCGATACGGTGGCGGCCAATGCGGAGCTTGATATTCGCGAGATTCCCGGTCGAGGCTGGTGCATGGACTGTTCCCGGGAAATCGCTGTGGAAAAACGGGGCGATGGCTGCCCCCATTGCGGAAGCTTCACCCTCATTATGCAACAGGGTGAAGAGCTGAGACTCAAAGAATTGGAGGTGGTGTGATGTGTGGCGTATGCGGCTGTAGTGAGGGCGAAACTCGAATCGAAGAGCACCATCATCCCAAGGAGCCTGAAGCACCTTCCGTCGATGTGCTGCGCGGTGACTCCGAGGACAATGCGCGACTCGTGAAGGTCGAGCAGGACATCCTAAGCAAAAACAACGGCATTGCGGCTCACAACCGTGCGCACTTTGCCAACGCCGGAGTGCTGGCCCTGAATCTCGTGTCGTCCCCAGGTGCCGGCAAAACAACCCTGCTGGTGGAAACTCTAAACACCCTGCAACAGGACCTACCCTGCGCGGTAATCGAAGGCGACCAGGAAACCAGTAACGACGCCGACCGCATTCGCGACACGGGCGCTCCGGCCCTGCAGGTCAACACGGGGCGCGGCTGTCACCTGGATGCCGATATGATTCATCAGGCCTTCCACAAGCTGCCCCTGCGCGACGGGGTCCTGTTTATCGAAAACGTGGGTAACCTGGTTTGCCCAGCGGGCTTTGACCTGGGCGAAGCGCACAAAGTGGTCATCGCCTCTGTCACCGAGGGTGAGGACAAGCCCCTGAAATATCCCAATATGTTTGCCGCCTCGTCTTTGATGCTGGTATCGAAGGTCGACTTACTACCGCATCTGGATTTCGACGTGGATACCCTTATTGCCAATGCACGGCGAGTCAATCCGGGTATTGCGGTGATCCCCGTATCGGCGCGCACCGGTGAAGGCATGGAACGCTGGCGTCAGTGGTTGGATGGTGCCCGCGCCATGGTCGCGGCGACGCGGTGAACACCCAGGCCCTGCCCGCCCCCGTCGCCGGCGAAGTTCGTCGCCTGCGTCTGGAGCTGTGCGGACAGGTCCAGGGGGTTGGGTTTCGCCCCCATGCCTACCGCTGCGCCCAGGCCCTGGATCTGGCCGGGTGGGTGCTGAATCACGGCGCAGGGGTCACCATCGAAGTAGAAGGCCTGCGCGCCGAAGAGTTTGTTACCCGGCTGACGGACACGCTACCGACCCTGGCGCGCATCGACGAGCTGCAGGAAACACCGCAAACACCCACAGGCGAACGAGGGTTCCGCATTCAGCCCAGCAGCGCTGCCAGTGGTATACCCGCGATTCCTGCCGACGTGGCCTTGTGCGACACCTGCCTCCAAGAGCTCTTTGATCCCCGAGATCGCCGTTATCTGCACCCCTTTATTGCCTGCTGCGATTGCGGTCCGCGCTATAGCATGGCGCTGCGGGTACCCTATGATCGCAGCAGCACCAGCATGGCCGCGTTTTCCCTATGCAGCGAATGCTCCCAAGAATACCGAGACCCAAACAGCCGTCGCCTTCACGCCGAGCCCGTGGCTTGCCATCACTGTGGACCCAGTCTCTCTCATCCTGTTGAGCGTATTGCCGATGCCCTGCGCGCCGGCGAAATCGTCGCCCTCAAGGGCATTGGTGGATATCACCTTCTTTGTGACGCCCGAAACGCTACCGCAGTAGATCGTCTGCGACAGCGCAAACGTCGCGATGCCAGACCCTTCGCCGTCATGCTGGCCAACAGCGCCAGCGCCGCGGAGCTTGTGGAATTGCCACCCCGGCATAAGGCTTTACTCGAAGGTAAAGAACGCCCCATAGTTATTCTCAATCGACGACCGGGTTATGACCTTCCCCAGGCCATAGCACCGGGTCTCGGCACCCTGGGCGTACTGCTACCTTACACAGGCGTTCATTACTTGGTGTTCCACGAACTTCTGGGACGCCCCGACGACACGGCCTGGCTGCACTCACCGAACGATCTGGCGCTAGTCATGACCAGTGCCAATCTCAGCGGCGAACCCATGCTCACGGATGATGAGGCGGCTCGAGAATCCCTGGGAGATATCGCCGATCTGGTGGTCTCCCATACGCGCCGCATTAGCCACGGCTGCGACGACTCCGTGGTGCGCGCCACGCCCCAGCGCCAGATCATGCTCCGTCGAGGTCGGGGTTATGCGCCTGCAGCGCTGCCGCTGGCGAAACCGGGGGCGCCGGTCCTTGCCTTGGGCGCGCATCTTAAGAACACCGTATGTGCGACCCGAGAAGACCGCGCGTTTCTTTCATCCCACATCGGCGATCTTGAAAGCCCCGCGATCCATCAGCTGCTGCAAACCAGTGCCCGGGAGCTCCTGCACTGGCTGAAGATCGAACCCCAGGCTATCGCCTGTGATCTACACCCGGACTATGCCTCAACACGTTTCGCCGAGGCATTGGCACAAGAATTAGACCTGCCCCTGCTACCGGTGCAGCACCATCACGCACATATCGCCGCTATCGCCGCCGCTGCGAAACACCAGGGTCCCACCCTGGGGCTAGCCCTGGACGGACACGGGGTGGGCACCGACGGAGGCAGCTGGGGTGGCGAGCTATTGCGCGTCGAAGGCGCAACCTGGGAGCGCCTGGGACACCTGCAAGCCATTCCTTTGCCAGGAGGAGACCGCGCCGCGCGGGAGCCCTGGCGCATCGCCACCGGGATTGCCGAAGGCCTTGGGCGCGGCAGCGAACTGCCGTATGCGGGTCGCGAGCCCCTGTTCGACGCCGTCCGCCAACTCGCCCGGGGAACCAATGCACCAAGCACTACGGCCTGTGGTCGTTACTTCGATGCCGCTGCAGCTCTGCTGGGTATCTGCAACCACGCCGCCTTTGAGGCAGCAGCCCCCATGGCTCTGGAAGCCCATTGTCAAAAGCTGGAAGCTGATCGCGGCCTGTACACCCTGGATGACGAACATCAGCTAAATCTCAACGCACTCTTTGATCGCCTGCTGAACTGCAATGATCCACAAGCGGGCGCCGCACTCTTTCACGGCACGCTCATCGAGGCACTTGTAGCCTGGGTAGGCCGGGCCGCTGAAGCATCTGGATTGCATACGGTAGCTTTGGGTGGCGGTTGTTTCCTCAATCGTTGGTTGGCCGATGTATTGCCCCAACGTCTTGAAGAAAAGGGCTTCACGGTGCTCACCGAGTGGCAGCACCTTAGCCCCGGCGACGGCGGTATTGCCCTGGGCCAGGCCTGGGTCGTCCAAGATCGGCTCGAACAAAACCTTGGTGGCGCACCTGAACCACACCTGGCCACCACCGCCACAACAAGCAAAACAGGGAACTGACTCATGTGTCTCGCCATACCTGTTCGCGTGGAACGTCTTGAAGACAACGATCAAGCCACGGCCTCCGTGGGCGGCATCATGCGCCGCATCGACGTAAGTCTGGTAGAAGACGTTGCCGTTGGCGACTACGTAATCCTTCATGTGGGCTTTGCCCTGTCAAAGCTCAACGAATCGGAGGCGCAAGAAACCCTGCGCTTGATGAGCGAGAGCGGTGTGCTCGAGGAGGCTCTTGATGAAATACGTTGATGAATTTCGCGATGGCGAACGAGCCCGCCGCCTCACGGTAGCCATTCGCAATGAGATCCGCGACGATCGCAGCTACCGGTTCATGGAGTTCTGCGGCGGCCATACACACGCGGTTTTTCGCTACGGAGTTCCCGACCTGCTGCCCGCCAACATCGATCTGATTCACGGCCCGGGTTGCCCCGTATGCGTACTCCCCGTGGGACGCCTGGATATGGCCGTACGCCTGGCAACCGAACATCCGGAAGTCATTCTCTGTTCCTACGGGGACATGTTGCGGGTACCGGGTAGCGGTGGCGAGAGCCTGTTCAAAGCTCGCGCCAAAGGTGCTGACGTGCGCATGGTGTACTCCGTAAGCGATGCCCTGGAACTCGCGCGGGCTAACCCTGATCGCGAAGTGGTGTTTTTCGCCATCGGTTTTGAAACCACCACGCCGCCAACGGCCCTGGGTATTCAGACCGCGCGACGAGAAGGTCTAAAGAATTTTTCCGTATTCTGTAATCACGTGCTCACCCCCGCCGCCATGGGGGCGATCCTCAACGTCGACCCCAACAGTGAGGACCGGGTCGACATCGACGGTTTTATCGGCCCTTCCCACGTCAGTGTGGTCATCGGCTCCGATGCCTACCGCTTCTGCGCCGCACAGCATCGCAAACCGGTAGTGATTGCCGGCTTCGAACCCCTGGACGTCCTTCAGTCGCTGCTCATGTTGGTACGACAGATTAACGAGGGTCGCGCCGATATCGAAAACCAGTACCGGCGAGCGGTAACCCCAAGCGGTAACTCTCGCGCCCAGGCCGTGGTGGCTGACGTGTTCCAGCGTCGCGACAGCTTCGAGTGGCGGGGTCTTGGGGAGATACCTGCATCGGCCCTGGCCCTGGCCCATACCTATCGCGAGTTTGACGCCGAGCGGCGGTTCGACATGCAGTACATCCCGTCCCACGGTACGAAAAGCTGCGAATGCCCCGCGGTGTTGCGCGGTGCCAAAAAGCCGACGGACTGCAAACTGTTTGCCCGGGTCTGCACTCCAGAGAATCCCCTGGGTTCCTGCATGGTCTCCGATGAAGGTGCCTGCGCGGCCTACTACACCTACGGGCGATTCCGCGAACCTGCTGAACGCGGCGTCCCTACGCAGGCGACAAAAATCCCAGCCTCCGCCATCAACGCATGAGCGAGCAGGCAGGACGACGCCAGGCCCGGCGCCTGGACCTAAAGCATGGCAAGGTTGAGCTGGTCCATGGTGCCGGCGGCCGAGCCATGGCGGACCTCATCGATTTGCTGTTTCGCGATGCCTTCAGCAATCCCCTGCTGAATCAGGGCAACGATCAGGCACGCTTCCCCCCACCGGGCGAAGACCTGGTCATGAGCACCGACAGCTTCGTCATCTCCCCGCTGTTTTTCCCCGGAGGAAACATCGGCAGCCTGGCGGTGCACGGCACGGTGAATGATCTGGCCATGGGCGGCGCCCAGCCCCTGTATTTGAGCTGTGGCTTCATCCTCGAGGAAGGCTTTCCCCTGGTCGACCTGGCCCAGATCGTTTCCGCCATGGCCGACGCGGCGGAAGAAGCCGGTGTTCGTATCGTTACCGGCGATACGAAAGTAGTCGAGCGCGGCAAGGCGGACGGTGTGTTTATCAACACAGCGGGGGTTGGTCGTGTACTGCCCGGTATGCGCGTATCCGGTGACCAGTGCTCCCCAGGGGACAAAGTCATCGCCTCGGGCACCCTGGGTGATCACGGCGTGGCAATCATGTCGTTGCGCAATGGCCTGGAATTCGAAACCTCTCTCGAATCAGACTCGGCGGCCCTCCACGGTCTGGTTTCAACTATGGCCGAGGCCGGTGGCGCGCATATCCGCTGCCTCCGCGATCCCACCCGCGGTGGCGTGTCGGCCACCCTCAATGAAATCGCCGATCAATCCGCCGTAGGGATTCGACTGGTAGAGTCGGCTCTACCTATCCGTCCGGAAGTTCGCGGCGCCTGTGAACTGCTGGGCTTGGACCCTCTTCATGTGGCCAACGAAGGAAAGCTTCTGGCAGTGGTGGCAGCGGAAGCTGCAGACGCGGTGCTGGCATCCATGCAGGGTCATCCGCAAGGTCAGGATGCAGCGATCATTGGCGAGGTCATCGACGATGATCTCAAGTTGCTGCGAATGGAAACCGCCATCGGCGGCGAGCGAGTCATCGACTGGCTCCACGGTGAGCAATTGCCGCGTATCTGTTGACCCGCCGTTCCTCCCCGGCGGTTGAATGGCCGTTATGGCTTCTCCACCAACAAATACAGCGACTCACCGGCACTCGCAGAACGGGTGCCATAGGTTTTAACGTTTTTACCTGCGGTAGAAGCCGGGCCCAGTAGCTGTACCCACTCTCCAGGCATTGCCATCACTGTACTGCTATAACTCTGCTGCCGCGTATCGGCTTTTCGCGACACATCCATCTGCACTTCCACGCTGCCGTCTTCCTGCAACGTCGGTGTGAGAGCCACAGCGTCGGCGTCTCGCGGTAGCTCCTGCACCTGGGTCCAATAAAAGCCGCCCGCCTGTAACTGGTAGTCTCGACCACTGGATCGCGCGAAGCTGACACGATTGCCGGAAGCGACCAGCAGAGAGATATCCTGAGCACTGCGGGTACTGATTACACCGCTGTTTGGTGGCTCTGCGGCCAGGGTTAGACGCAGGTTTTGCGCCGCAGCGGATGTTGTCGCCAAGAGTGAAGCCAGGAGCAGAAAGCTCACGGTCCCGGTTCGTCGACCCAAGGTGCGAGCGGTTCGGTATAGGATCACGACGATGATCTCGCTTTGCTAGAGCGCTTCGGCGCGGCTTTCGCGCGAGTCTTCGCTTGGGCTTTCGCGGCGGTCTTTGCAGACGCTTTTCTCCTCACGGTTTTTTTCTTGGCCACCGCTTTTTTGGGCGCGCTACCACCGCCGCCTGTCTCGGCTTTTGTCGCCGCTTTACGGCGAGCGGGTGTCTTCCGTGCCCGAGTTGCCCCGGCTTTTGTTTTTTTACGGGGTACGGGCGCAGTCTGTTCGTCTGCGAGCGCTAAAAGCTCTGCCAGAGAATCCTCCAGACAGGTCATGAAGAACTCGATATCGGGAAGCAGCTCTCGGGTAGAGATCACGTTAAAACTCATCTGTCCGTCATAGCTTGGGGTGCCAATAAATAGCCCCATACCGTCCGCCAGAGGTGCCAGACCCACACTGCGGACCATGCGGGCCCCATTCATGTACATGGGCACCTGGGGGCCGGGCACATTGGAGATAAACAGATTGCACATGCGGGCCGCTGCACCGCTGCGCAGCAACAGTCTACTGGCGAGAATTTGCGTGGCCGCAGGCACGTGCTTGGTTATGTCGGTCATCAATCGCGCAGAGATTCCCGAACGTGCTTCTTTGCTAGCCCTCGTGGATTGGTTGATGCGCTTGAGTCGCGCCAGAGGATCGGCCACGTCCGTAAAGATTGGTGTGGTCATGGCCGAGATGTTGTTGCCAGGCATGTCGCCACCATCGCGCCCCCGAGGTCGGGCATTGATGGGCACCCAAGCTACGAGGGGATCTTCCGGCAGCTCGTTGTGCGCCATGAGATAACGCCGCAATGCTCCAGAGCAAATGGCCAAGACCACATCGTTGACGGTCACGCCAGGCTGCAAGTTTTTAATGCGCTTTAGGTCCTCCAGAGGTACAACCCGGGCGTCAAACATCTTGTGGGGCGACAAATCCACGTTGAATCGCGTTGGCGGTACGGAGGGCTTTTCCGTGCCGTCCCGCCGAGCCACGGAATCCTGCGCCGCCTGGACCAGACCGGGGGCAGCGCGCATCACCGTCTCGGCGATACGCAGGGGTGAACGAAGATTGTTGCGCACAGCTCGCGATACCAGAGCGGGCATGGGCGGTATCTCGCCGCCCTCGATGGTCGGCTCCTCGAGGGGGACCATCGGTGTACCGCGATTGTCTTTGTCGGCAATGGTGGCAAAGAACTTCATCAGCGAAGCCCCGTCCACCGCCGCGTGATGGATCTTTGTCGCGATGGCATAACAGCCCTTAGGTAACCCCTCGACGTTATCCAGACCCTCGATAACAAAGACTTCCCAGGGCGGACGATTCATATCCAGCGGGCGACTGTGATAACGCGCCATGTGGATACAGAATTGCCGCCAGTCACCGGGCTCCGGTAAGCGGCCGTGCTGCATGTGGTATTCGAGATCGAAGTACTCATCTTCGATCCAGTAGGGGTAATCGATTTCCAGGGGCAGCCGCAGCAGACGACGGAAGAACAAGGGGTTGTAGGCCAGACGCTCGCGCATATGGGCGATGATGTCCGTGTACCGCACAACTTCCCCACCGGGCACCGTCGATGGGTCGTAGATCGCCACGCTCGTCACGTGGGTGAGGTTGTGCTCGGTTTCGGCGTACAGGAACTGTGCGTCCTGCGGGCTCAGCTGATGCATGGCATTGGCCTTGTACTGTGGCGATCTACATCGCGGATAAACGGGCAGCGCTCCTTGAGAGCGGTGCTCGTGTTGATTTTACTTCACGGGATCGCTGCGGCGCGCACGCGTTCGATACGGCGCTGCAACTCACGAAAAGCCTGGGCGACCAACAGGCGACGCTCGGCGAGGCATTCCGCGCCCTGATCCCCCACCTCGAGAAGATCCAGATTCTCCATCAAGCGATAACCGTTGCGGAAAAACAGTTGCCCAATAGAGGCTTCAGAGCTGATACGGCGCTGCAGATAAGCTTGCCGACCGTAGGCGAGACACTGCTGTACGCAATCTTTCTCGCTGAGGACTTCCGAGGTATTTTGCCGCGCCAGCACATCAGCCACCACGCGATAGGCCTCGGCGAAAGGCAACAACACTCCGTGAGCCATCCGCGGCTGCAAGCGGGAAAACAGTTTTGCAGCAGCGCCGGGCTCCAACAGGGCGGCTTCCCAACCCGGCTGATAGCGCGAGAGCTCATCGGTGATATCGCGGCGAAACTCATCTTTGGGCGCGTAGAAAAACTCGAACTTGAAACTGTCGCGGAGCCGCTCGGCCTCGGCCCAAAACTCCTCGGGCCCCACAAGGTCCTGCTGCACCAAATGCTGTAGGGCCAGCTCCGCGATAGCTTTATTGAGGAAGAAGTGGATGACCGTGTTGCGGTAGTAGCTAGCAACCGTGTGCTGCTCTGCGGCGATGGTGTACACGCACTCGGGACCGTCGTCATAACGGGTGAGGAGCCCCGTGGAACTCATCTTCTCGGTGAGGCTCTCGATATGAGCCGCGTCCAGTTCCTCAAGATCCTGAGTTAGAGAAATATTCCGCTTGCGCGCCCAGTCCGTGAGCGCGTTCAACTCCGATGACAGCTCTTCGGCAGTCAACGCCTGGGGTGCCGAACCCAGCAGCACCATGCAGATAAGCGACGGCAGGGTAATCGGGGTAACGCGATTAACCTCTACACCCACAGCAAACGCCACCCGCTGTAGTTCCCGAGGATCTTCTGGCGAAGGCACATGATCGAGTATTACTGGCTCGCCAAAATCGAAATAGATTTTGCCCATGGGTTGGCGAAGACCGCGCAGATAGCCGATGAACCAGCTCAGGCTCTCAGGTCGTTTCGTGGCACCGGACTCAAGTAGAGCGTAGTCGCGCACGTCGCCGATAAGGTCGTAGCTAATGGATACGGGAATGATGTGCAGATTCCGCGCCCCCGTGGCATGGGCCGAATCCATCACATACTTGAGCAGACCGTAGCGCGGCGGCATGAGCTTACCGACCCGGGAACGCGTACCCTCGAAGGCCCAGGACAGGGGGAAACGTTTCTCCATCAGATAACCGATGTACTGCCGCAACACGGTCTTGTAGAGAGGATCGTCCTGGAAACTACGACGAATAAAAATACCGCCCGCGTGCCGCGCCACAAAGCCAAGACCGGCAAACGCCATGTTCACCCCACCGAGGATATGGGGATTGGGAAAGTCGTTGTCGAAGAACACGGAGTTCATGGCAAAGCCATCGACATGGGTCTTATGGGTCCAAAGCAATGCCGTGGGGTACTCCCGAGACCACTGCCGGACCCGCTCCAGGCCCTCGCGATTGATAACCACATCGGCGTCGTAGCCCAGGCGCATCACCCAGTGGTTGAGCTGGGCCATCACGTCTAGCCAGAACGGCTGGGGCCTTGAGATCAGTTCCCGCATGATCTCTTCGGACTCGCTCAGTAAATCGTCGGTGCTGCGGCCTGTTTCTTCGGACACCTCCTCCAGGGCCTGGCGAAACTTGTAGCTGCTCAGAAGGTTGTTGGCGACACTGCGGGGCACCTTGTAGCGACTGCCCTGCAGACGCCGCTCCGCTACATCCAGAGCGAGACCGGCCTGACCGGCGATAAACGCTGCCAGGGCACTCGTGGTGGATTCAACCCCCTGACGCTCCGTTAACCGGTCGCGCAGCTCATCGATGGTCGCCGAACGACCCGCCACACAAACCACTCGCTCTGGATGGTTGCGTAAAATGCGCCTTGCTCGCGCGGGTTTCGGTCGCCTCGGATTGCCAAAGAGCAAATCGCGTACCCGTGGCCGGGTGGTTTTTTCCTGGAGGGACGTCTTCCAAACCACCCGCAAGGGCAGCACCGCCGTGTCCCCGGGTAAGGCCAACAGCGGCTCTAGCTGACTGGTCGGTGGATTTTCAGGGTCGCGGGCGATGGGTAGGACGCATTCATGGAGCTCGGCGTCGATGGCGTGCTCATGGATGGCCGCGCGCAGGTAACGCTCGAGTTCCTGTTGTTCAATGCTGTGAGCGACGTCGAGAATCACGATGACGCGTTCACGGGACTTAAGACCGATCCAGGCTTCCTTGCTCATGGCGCCAACCCCGTTTCACGGAAGACGCAAAACTCGGCTCGACCCCCTGGTACGACCGATTCCCTGACCGCGCTTGTCGCACTTCCGTCTTTGACCATCGCTGCGTCCTGGGCACTTTATTGTAATTGGACAGTCGATAATAACAGGCAAATGCGCTTTGGTAGGGGTCCAATTTGGGTCCCTGGCGTATCATCTAGGCACAGGAAAAGCTGAGGTAGAGTGTGAACGAGGCACCCCAGGAACAACGGCGGATGGGCACGGCAATGCAGGTGCTTGCCTGGATAGCCCTGCTCGGCCTGTTGACCCTTTATTTCAGCGACGTGCTAGACCGTCAGCGCAACCCCAACCAGGCGGTGAATACCGCCGTGGGAGAGAACGGTGTGCGCGAAGTACAGCTGCGACGAAATCGCATGGGTCACTACGTCACCGCAGGCACCATCAATGGTCAGCCCGTGGAGTTCCTTCTCGATACGGGTGCCACCGGTGTGGCGATCCCTGCGGCCCTTGCCGAGAGACTGGAACTGCCCCGAGGTCGCAGCTTCGTCACTAATACGGCGAACGGTCCGTCGCGGAGCTACCACACGCGGCTGGCAGAAGTCGGTATTGGTGATATTCGCCTGGAAGGTGTGGAAGCATCCATTGCCCCGGGCTTGCAGATGCGCGAAGTGTTGCTGGGCATGAGCTTTCTGAAGTACATCGAGTTTACGCAGCGGGGGAATACCTTGACCTTGCGGCAGTATCCGGGGGAAAACCGACGCTGATCATCCCGCGCCTAGTGCTTTTATTGTTCTGGGACAACGATCGGAACAGTCCACCCATGTAAGAGAAGTGGCCGCAGTGAAAGAGAGGTAACCTCAGCCGGCCCTTAGTGGCCTGCAAACAAATTCGGCAACAGCGTTGGTAGATGCGCTGCTGGGAAACGCAAGGAAACAGGCCCCTTGGGGGTCGACGACGCTAACAGCCCTTCGTCATCAACAAGCTGCTTCAACACACGACGAGCGGAACGCTCAGGCATCCCGGTAATACGTGCTACTTGCCCACGCTCAAACGCACCGCGACGAAAAGCCTCGTCCAACAATAAGTATGACTCTGGCTTGAGCGTATCAGAGCGATCCACCAACTTCTGAAGCCTATGGCTAAAGCTGTCCAGGTCATAAAGTGATGACATGAATGTAAGCTGATCAAGACATACTCGGAGGAACCACTCGGTGAACTCCTCAAGGGCTCGCAAAGAAAGGTTACCCCTACCATCCAGAGCACCCGCCCGCGGAGAGTCCGCCAGGCTCATCATTCTTTTGTAGTCGCCCCTGTTTTGCAGACCCAGGGCCATGCCTCGAGAGATCGACCACAAACCATGAGCCCCAATTCCTGCATACGCCGCCATGGCATGGGACATAAGACGACTTACTCGCCCATTCCCATCTGGGAATGGATGGATGTAGTTGAAACGATGATGTGCCGTTGCCATAGCTAGAATCCGGGCGCCAGCACCCAAATCACGAAGGACGTATCGCCGCTCAAATCGATCCATAAATGTCGGCACAGAGTCGCTGCTTGGCGGTAGGTGTCGCCCGACAACATTGTCTTGGTCGGCCCCTGAACGCCACTCCCCAGGCACCATCATGAACTTCCGATCCTTTCCCTTAATGGTCAACATCTCATCGGAGGCATCCCGATAAAACTCTTTGTGCAACCAGCAAATAAACCCTGCTGAGGCAGGCTCCGGCAGCTTGCCTTCATCGGCCATGGCATCAACGGCCGCCTGTACTCTGACATGAGCCGCTGCTTCTATCTGTAAGTCCCGTTGCCCCTCGACCTCGTCAAGATCACCGCTTAGGGCACGCTCTATATCCAGAGGCAATGTGTTGTGCCCTTCGATAAGATTTGAGTAGTACGTGTTCATGATTCGCACCACCGAGGCAAGACTGGCGGCCGTTTGTGGGTGCAGTTGCACACCCAGTTTTGCGCTGGCCGCCGACACGTCCGCAAGGAGATCGGCAATCGCCTCTGGCGCACACTCAATCCGCATAGGTTCAATGCGCGATAGTGATTCTTTAGGCATATTGGCCGGTTTCTTTTAAATATTTTTCTATATTGATCAATATCATAAGAATGATACATGCCATTATTGGCCTAAGTGATGACCGATCGTAGCGCTTGTCGAGCAAATCAGTCAATGGCCGATCTTTAATGGCCATATGTTATTGATAAATATAGATTTAGTAGGGCTTGCCTGAAGAGCCAGGCCGATATGCCGGCCGATCGTTACACATCCTCAAACATCAACGATGTGCACCTAAAGAGAGGAAGAACCAGAAGGCGGCGAAAATGCCCAACGGTCGCTACTCCTTGACCTGATTGAACACCGCACCGTCGATTTCATCCTCATGGGACAAAAGGGCGCGGACCATCTTGGGCTGAGCTTCCAATGCAAAAGAACCCATGTAAGCGAACACGTTGAATCGCTTAGGTCTCTGGCCGGTTTCCTTACGGACGGCTTCCAGGAGGGCATTCACCTTCGCGCGGGTTTCGTCGGAACTTAACACCCCCTCCGCAGGTTGTTTTAGGGACACGACAACCTGCACGGCCTCTTCGTCGCCCGACTGTAACGCTGCGTTCAGCGACGGATCGATCTTTGCGCTCATAGGTTGCACCCCTCCCGGCACTAATGCCTAAGACGATTGAAGCAGCTTTAGCGCCTTGATGCCATCAGGCAGGCCACGGTTTGCGCGCTCCACGGGCATGTTACCTCGCCGGCAGGACTCGTAAATGACAGACTCAATGTCACTGGCGCTGGCGTCAGGCACCGCCTGCCACAGAAGCGCGGCAAGGCCCGAAATGTGTGGTGTAGCCATCGAGGACCCGTCCATCTCCTGATACCCCTTACCGGGCTTTGCCGACACGATACCCACACCGGGCGCGACGAGATCGGGTACCACCGGATCGATGGCCCGCTTAAAACGCATGCTCGAGGAAAAATCCGCCACCCGCCCTTTGTAACTCATCGCACCTACGCTGAGGGCTTCGTGATAATTGCCCGGGGAGCGCGAGGTGCCCGCCCCCTCATTACCAACAGCGAACACCGGCAAGATACCCTGGGCGCGGATGACTCGCGTCAGACCCAAGAATTCTTCAACATAACCGGGAAAACCCAACGACATATTGAGAATTTTAACGCCCTGACCGATAGCCCAGTCCATACCACCAAGAACCCGCGCAATCACGTTGCCACCTTCGATGACAACCGCGCTGGCCAGCGCAGCCCCTGGAGCGACACCCACGCGCCGCCCCGATACCGGTCGCCCGGCAATAGTGGCCGCCGTATGAGTGCCATGGTCTTCACTGTCATAAGCGGTAGTGTTTTGTGTTTGAAAACCCAGGGCATCGAACTCCGCAAACGAGGCTATGGCGCCCTTGCGGAACACGGCATGCCCGCCGTCGACACCTGTATCCAGGTGACCGATCAATACGCCCTCTCCCGTAAACCCCTTCTCCCAAAGCTTGTGGGCTTTGATCCGACGTATGCCCCAGGTGAGTTTGTGGTCCATTTTCGCGGCGGCAACTCGATTTGGGCGAATGCGCAGTAACTGCGGCGCACCCTGCACGGAATCCACTGACGCTGACTGACGAAGCGCTTTCAGCCCTGCCCGGTCCGTATGCCCGAGCATGACACCCAAGTTTGGAAAGTAACGTACGGACGGCGGTGCAACCTGAGGCACCAACGGCGACGCGGCATCCACAGAAGCGGCAAGGGCACTATCGAGGGTTAGCTCCGAAGTTTGGAAATGCTTTTGCAACGACGTCACCCCCAAAGAGGCCACGCGGCTTTGTAAGGCACCTGTCGATCTCAGGGGTGACATACTCAGGGCGGCCTGGGTTACCGCCTTGGCGCTGGAAAGACCGGGTTTGAGGATCACCATTACCTGCGCGACACCCACCGTGGCGAGATCAGTGCTCAGTCGATCTGACATATTGCGTCCTCTTTATCCGTACTTATTAATGCTAATTCATGAATTCAGGGGTCATCGGCGTAACCGTCGTGAATTGCGCCGGGCGAGCTGCACACTTCAGTTTCACCCTGGCACTCCCTGTAGTCGCACCTTGTATTCAAGATCTTTCTTAACTACTTTACACAAAAGATAGTAGATTGATTGTGTTATCGGTAGGACTAATTGAGCGATAGCTCGATTCCTACCCAGCGGTAGTTCCTGCGGTATCGGATCGAATACTCTTTCAGGGAGACGCCATGACCAACCCCCTTTCTCACCCCGAGAACGTAAACGAAGCCCCCTTCAACGCTATCGTTCGCTTTAAAACCTATCGAGGAAAATTCCTCTGGAGGTCGAAGAAACCCAATATTTCCACCGGCTTCTTTATCGGCCCCCAACACCTCCTCACCGCTGGGCACAACTTCTACACCAAGAAAACCAACGTCATAAATTCCTATGGCGCAATTGCCGAACACCGTGGCAACCGCATCCTCGAAATCGAGAATTTTCACCGCAGGAAGCGTGCCTTTGTCGCACCAGAATTCAATTCCTGGAGTCGAATCTATACCCGCCAACGCGACGACTACTGTGTTGTTCGCCTCGATGAAAACATAGCGATCCAAAGCGTGTTTTCTCTACCAGATGCAAACACCACCGCTGTTGCAGTCGGCACGTCGGTGTATGTCGGTGGCTATCCGCTTTTGGCCAGATCGACACAGTTCAACGGCAATGACATGCATACAGGGCATGGCACCGTTCTTTCTATATCGCCAGACGGCTGTACCTTCACGTACGACATCGACACAGAGGGTGGCAACAGTGGCGGCCCTGTTTGGATTGCTACGGACGATGAACGGTTCATCGCCGTGGGCATTCACATCGCCGCCGCTGACAACGCGGCTCTCGGGGTAGCGCGATTGATCGACCACGAAGTGCTGAGCTTCATCGCCGATAAGGGCTTTACAACGAACTGAATAAGAGGAGCGTCATCCATGAAACTCGCTAAGAACATGACCGGGGAGCTAACCTTAGCTGGCTCCCATTCCTTATCGATCTTTGCAGTAAACGCGGCCTTTGATGTCCGCGAGAAATCCACCATGAAAGCGAGCCTTTCAGCGACCAAGGATGCGGTAACCAACGACTTTGAGAAGGCCGGGTTTCAGATGCTCGGCTCGCCCCTGGAGTTTTCGAAGATCAGTAGCGCCAAGGCGAATATCGCCAGCGGGCTAAAAAGCGATGTCCAAGACAACTCCCACGCCCGTGTAGAACTCGCGGTTGATCCCGGTTTTGAAGCCGTGGCCCTGGAACTGGACCCTCAGACTAATGAAGTGCTCGGATGGGTCTTTCCTACAGCTGTCACCCAACCCTCGGTGAGAAAAAATGCGGGGCTGGCCCAGAGCATTGAACCTACGAGCCTGAGTACTTCCAATGGGGTGATCTTTGAACTGCCGCTTAACAGTCCGAACGTGGAGTCCAGCCGCGTATCGGCCAAAGCAAGCCTTAGCGTGGGTGATGTGCTCGCCAAGGGAGCCAAAAAGCTGTTTCAGATTGTACTGGTCAAAACCGTTAAGAAGCTGACTCGCAAAGCGGTGTCTGCGCTTCTCAAACGCATTGATCGCACGCGAGGCAAGGATGATCACCTGTGGCGAGTGAAAACCGATGGGAGTCTGGTCAAGGCATCAAAGGCCAGCCTGGCAAACATGAGTGGCAAGCGCGTGCTGTTGTTTGTCCATGGGATCATTTCATCCACCAACGGCGCCTTTGGCAGCTTGTATCAAGCCACGGCCGCTAGCGACTTCTTTGCGGAGACGAAGGACCAGTACGGCAGCAACTACATAGGCTATGAGCATTGGACCCTATCCAAGAGCATCACCAAGAATGCCACCGAAATGCTCAATCAGCTTCCGCGGAACACCACCATCGATATCGTTTGTCACAGCCGAGGCGCTGGAGTGGTTCGCTCCCTTATGGAAAACCCGAAGTTTGCTAACAAGATCAAGGCGAAGAAGATCAACTTCGACAAAGTCTGCTTTGTAGCCGGCGCCTGCGAAGGCTCAGACCTTGCGTCCCAAGACGCATTGGACCGACTGTTCCGAGTCATCAACAGCGTGGGCGTTCTCACGGGCATCGGCAGCATCGGCAGCTCCACGATCGCGCTGGCATTGAAGGCTATTTTGGGTGGCGCACAGAACGCACCAGGCACTGACTCCATGGATCCTACGGGAAAAGAGATGAGTGACCTGAAAAACTCAACGTCCACCCATGCACTTAGCTATAACTACGCCAGAGCCAACTTCGATTCTTCAAAGTGGTATCTGTCCGCCGCTGATCAGGTGCTGATCGACAGCATTATCTTCAAGAACAAACCCAATGATGTAGTGGTGCCCTACATCGGAGCCGGTCCAAACACGGACTATCTGAAAGACGCCGACGTGAAAAAGACCGGATTTTACTCGAGCGGAAGTAAAACCCAGACCGACCCCGATGTGTGGCACATCAACTTTTTCCAGGACGAGGAGTTCCGCCGCAAGCTCATTGAGCTGCTGAACAAATCGTAGCTTGTTGACGATTCGGCGACACCGACCGCTCTAGCCTACTGCCAGGAAAAGGAAGAGATACGACTGTCATCCAGACGGTAGCTGGGCTCCCAGGTCGTCAGCTCTCGGCTGTCCAAGCTACCGTCCGGTCCAATATCGAACCCGGTCTCGGTCAATCGCCCCGCACTGTCGTAGGTGAAAAACACCTCGCTGGCACCGGGGCCCAGAGCGTTAGAGGTGGTACGAATACTGATGCGATCCCCATCGTCGTCGGTCTCGATGATTCGGGTACTCACCGAGACGCCGTTCTCCACCGCGATTCGCTCCTGGACCGTGGTCAGAACGGCCTGGTCTAATTCGGAGTAGGTGTACAGAGCGCTAGACTCGAACACCCCATCGCCCTGGGCGTCGTAAAACCAGGATACCGGTCGCCCGTCTTCAAAGTTGAGCTGGGCGATTTGATCGGCCACCCCATCGTTGTTTCGATCCGTATTGCGGGCAACAACCCGGCCTTCGCTGTCGCGGATGTAGTCCGTGCGACGAGATCTAAAGCTGTCATCCGAATCACCGATGAGGCCGACAAACTCACCCCAGTAGGGGTCCTGAGCATCAAAGAGGTCTATGGCGCCCACTCCCAGATTGGGGGGGCTGGAGTCCCGAAAATCATGAGGATCAATACCTTCACCCACGAACGTGTCCCCCACCAAACGATTACTGGAGTCGTAGACGTAGGTCATGATCACGTCGGCCTCAGCATCCCCGCCGGAATTCACTTCGATCCGCGACGGAAGGCCGTTCTCCGCAAACTCCCGGGTCACCACAAAAGTGGGGAATCCGATAATGTCCCGCGTGGTTGCCGTTTCGACATCCTGGCCCAATTCGTTATAGGTCGTTTCGGTTCGACTCTCATTGGTGAGCCCCACGCCTGAACTGTCGATTGCTACGACTACATCCCCCGCCGTGTTGCGCTGGACTCTGGATTCCCACTCAACGATGCCATCACCGTCTGAATCGATAGAGCGACGAGTTTCCAAGCCCTGGGCGTCAAATAGAAAGACCGAAGAAGCCAACAGGCGACCCTGAGCATCGAAGGACTCCTGCCGCACCAAGTTACCCAAGGTGTCATAGGTAAACTCCAAACGCCCCGACGAGCCTTCGGTGCCCTCGATCAACTCTGCCTCCGTTCGACGGCCAAGCTCTATCCCGTTTTCTCGTAGATTGATCCCAGCGCGCTCGTACTGATGACCGAGGCTCGATACAAGAGGAGTCAGTGATCGCCCTGCGGACTCCAACACCGTCTGCAAGTCGCTGGAATAGGCAAAGCGCCGAGGCAAGAGTCCAAAACTGAGGCTGATGGACGCGAATGCATCGGCAACACTGGTGTCGATAGTGATGCCGTTGCTCCAGTCCTGATCGGCATCCAAGGAATAGAGCAGGCGGACAAGGTTGACGCTCGCTGTATACGGCGAGCTGGAGTTGTCCAGGGTATCGACGATCTCCTCAACATTCACGAGCCGCTGGGCACCCTGCAGATCGAACAGGGACAAGCCACTAGCGCCACGGGCGCTACCGAGCACCGTATCGCCGAGGCGAAACTCGATGTTTTCTCCTACGCGATAGCTGAATTCACCCGACTCGTTGGTGGTCCCCGTTTGGTCACCCGAGGTATAGGCCAGTCCGCGAATCGGCACGGGACCAATGGAACCGGTGCGCAGGTCGCCTGGATCACCGTCGTCATTATCACTGGAGTTGCTACATGCGCCGAGAAAAGGGAGAGAGAGCGACAGAAAAAGAAAAGAAAAAACACCACCACGAGACACCACGGACACTTCCTTTGCAGTTAGTCGAACGAATGATTAGCACTTAGACATCGTGTAGTTCATCCACGATTGTGCAGCGCGCACACCACACGCCTAAGTTGACGATTGTGGGGTTAAGCCATTCCTCTTAATACAGAAATATTCTGCAGAGCAGGTGTATGGGAACCCGGCGAAGCCATTCCGACACCCCAGGCAACAGGATCGGCAATCCAGTTAACCTCATCGCTTCTTTAACGCACCCCCATAGCGGCTGAGGCGCTGCCTGCCGGTAACGAAAAGCCTTATCGAGACGTGCTGGATGCATTGAAGCGGTCTAATGCGACTATTGTCGGGGCGATCGCTGTAACGCCGTAAAGAAGTTGCCGCTCTGCAAGCAAGACCGCCCCAAAGGATTAGAAAGTAATGTTGTATGCGATGGACAAGGCACGGCCGGGCGCACCCGCTACCCTCGGAGCAAACAAGGGATTACCAATATAGGTTTGGCTGGCGGGCGTGATGTAGGTTTCGTCAAGGGCGTTGCTGAACTGCGCACTCAGCGTTCCCGAAAACACGTCCCAGTTCAAACCTAGATCCTGGACTTCCCCCACCATGGATGACACATCCGGGCTATGCTGGCTGAGTTCTTCTAAGGCCAATGTGACTAACATGGCTACTAGACTGTGCCGGCCCCAAGATAATTGGGACTCATTTAGTTTTAGGTGTGGGTAACAGTAGAAAACTCCACCTCAAGCAGTCGTTCCTCTAATGGAACAAACAGAGGCTTCTTTCAAAGCAAGCATTACGGACATTCCTCTGTTGCTGGAACACCCGGCGACTGAGGAGCGACGCCCGGAGATCGTCCTGTGGCCCAAGGGCAAGTTCTGATGAGCGTAGGCAGACCTGTATGTCGGTAATAGGCCGTTGTATTCGAAGAGTATGTGTAGCAAGCACTTCCGTTTAAGAAATTAGTGAAAGCCCTGTCGTCGACGTCTATCCCCAGTTGGTTGTTTTTAACGGTGCGCAGCCTTACTTTCTCGGTACTGAATTCCCTAAGCTTTCTTATCCCTTCAATCTGGCTATAAGGCTCCGGTTGCTCCATTACGATTCTATGGACTCCACGTTGCCATGCGTATGACGTCAGTATTAAACCTGCTTCAGTAAATGTGGCCGCATACGAGACTTGGCCCAGCGCGAGCAAGATCATTACGACGCCGGTTCTAAATGTTAGGCATTTCATAGTAACTGTCCTTGTGAATTACATACTGCAGAAAGTCATTAAGCTGCTTCTGGCCATCTCCGGGTTATCTTTGAATATCCCGTCATAGTCAGATCTTATGTAGTTAGATGCTAGCTTCACTTTCTCTAACCAGCCTTCTAAGGCCTTCACCTCAGCTGCGGAGAGCTCGACAAGCGCCTTGGTGTAATGCTTTGCATACACTGCTTGTCGAATGTCGTCTAAGCTTTTGTAAGCATTAATCGCTTTATCTGGCGACCATGAACCTAGATCTGGTTTGCAGACTATTTCTCTAATTTCAACTTCATTTTCCGACTGTATTGCTGAAGCGTACGCCCTCATTCTATGAAGAAATCGTAAAGAGTCTTGTTCGTCAAAGCCGGTATTAGATGCTATGGCTTCCAGCTGATACTTGGTCATGTCAATAGTTTCTTCCGAAACCGATCCGTCGGGATTATTCGTAATTGCCCTACGCTCCAAAAGCCGGGAGGAAAGAATATTGAAGGCTATCGAAGCCGGCATTGCCTCTGTCGCGTAATAGCTTTTTTCCTTGAGTACGAAGTTATCAGACACTTCATTGCGTTGATCCACGTCCTGCGCGAGTGCATAGCTTGAAAGAACCATCCCAGCCATCGCTTTCAGTAAAACCCTAAAATCAATCGACTCAATGCAGATCATGCATACATCTCCCGAGAACGTCAGAAAAAGTTTATTCTCAGTAACATATCATACTTTTTGTTGTTTTATTTTTTTATTTTTTCTCAAAGAGGCGCACAGGTTAGTCAACCGTAATGTACCGATGGCTCGGACCCGAGCCGCCCACCGTGTCCTCTCGGATCATGATGGCCCGTCCATTGGCATGGAGCACGGTGCGGAAGGTCTCGCTCGCCCCACTGAAGGTCCGCTCAAAGCGGCTGCCCACGTAGTGGGTGGTCTCCGTGTTGCGCTGCTTCAGGTACCGCTGGCGGTCGGTGGCGTAGCTGAAGCTGTAGGTGATGCCGCCCTGGGTGAGCTGCGTCGGTTTGTTGTAGCTCGACCACGTTACCGTGGGCTCATTGGTGCCCAGGGCAAAGTTGCCGTTGGCGTCGTAGGACAGACTCCGTGAGGTGCCACCCTGGGTGAGCAGGGTCACCGCATGGGCCGGGCCCATGAGGTAGTCGTAGGTGTCGGCCACGTCGGACTTCTGGGTGATGCTGCCCGCCTCATCAAAGGCGTAGGTCACGGCACTCTGACCAGTAACCTGGGCGCTGGTCAGGCGGTCCAGGTTGTCGTAGCTAAAAGTCTCCGCCAGGGACTGCAGATCGTCGCTGCGGGTCTCCATGTT
>DIYG01000032.1 GCA_002428935.1 Halieaceae bacterium UBA6060 | reverse complement strand
AAATAAGCGCCCAGGTCGAGAATCGCCCCCAGCCCCATGTCCGCAAACAGGCGAGCCAGTAAGGCGAAGACGCCGTAGGGGGCGAGATTCATGAGCACGCCCACCATCTTCATCACCACCGCTTCGAGGTCGGAGAAAAAGCTGGCCATACGGCGGCCCGCCTCCCCGGCGCGGGACAAGGCGTAGCCAAAGAGCAAGGCAAACACGATGATCTGCAGCATTTCTCCATCCGCCATCGCCTTGATGGGATTGGAAGGGAAGATGTTGACGAGCACCTCCTTTAGGGGCGGTGGCTCCGTGGGCACAAAGGTGGCGCTGCTTTCAAACTCTATGGAGCTTCCCGGGCCGATGAGGACGGCGAAAAATAACCCTCCGGTCACCGCAATGGCGGTGGTGCCCAGATAAAACAGCAGCGTCTTCCCGGCGATGGGTCCCATCCGCGCGCTGTCACCCAGGGAACTGGAACCACACACCAGCGATACGAAAACCAGGGGCACGACCAGCAGCTTCAAAGATGCCACAAACACCCGACCAATCACGTCAAACACACCACCGACCAGCCAATCATCGATGATGGTGCGCAAGCTGCCATCCACGGAGCTGCCATGGGCAAGGAGGTTTAGGAGCGCTCCGAGAACAATTCCCCCTAGCATGGCCAAAAGGATGCGGTTGGTCAGACTCATGGGGCCGCGCCCTCATCACAGGGGCCGGGCTCATGGGCGGTAACCGTGTCGTTGGCGCAGGCATTACAGGCCGAAGCATGAGTCTCCCGGTGGCCATCCTCATGTACCGCACAAACCGGGGCGTAAATGGTGGTACAGACCTGAGGCCGAGGGTCCTCACAGGCCGTTAAGGTGGCCTCCGGCGGAGGCGTCGTAGTTTCACAAGCAACCGCTCCGAGGGTCGCCAGCAGGGTCGTTAATACCCTGAAAAGCAAAGAAAAACGCATGGTTGTTCCGAAGCAAAAAAAGGCCGCAAGGGTAGCACCTATGCCCTTCCCTTGCAGCCACGGAGCGACGGTTTCAGAGCCGGTCTAGGAGCCTGTTGGCTCTCGACGACACTTGCCTCCCCCGCGCTGATTCCGGGTCCATGGGCGAGGCCCTTTGCGATCTATCAGGCGGCAAAGCGACCCGCCTGGTAGTCGCGAAGGGCGGTCTCTATTTCCGCCTGGGTGTTCATCACAAACGGGCCGTAGTGAACCACCGGTTCGCCAATGGGTTGCCCCCGCAACAGGAGCAAGCCAGCCCCATCCTCATGGGCTTTCAGCGTCAGCTGGTCGCCCTCGGTGAAGATCATGGCCCGACGCACCTCGTGACGGTGCCCAGCTACATCGAGCGCACCATCGTAAAGGTAGGCGGTAACGGTCTCATCCTCCGCCGTGGTTACCGTCAGGGAACCCCCAGCCTCCAGCTGCACATCCGCCAGGGCCGCCTGGGGTGCAAGTTCACTCAACGGCCCCTCAAGACGCACTGGGCTCTGATCGTTGTCGCCTTTACCTTCACCGTGGAAAACCCAGTGCCCGGACACAGCAGTCACCTGAAAATTCATCCCCTCGCCCCGGGCCAGCTCTTCTAGAGCTAGATCGCGATAACGCGGTGCGTCCATTTTTTCCGCTGCCGGCAGATTGATCCACAGTTGAAAGCCGTGCAGGCCAAGGCTGTCTTGCGTAGGCATTTCCGAATGCACGATACCGCGCCCAGCACTCATGTACTGGGCCCCACCACTGCGTATTTCGCCGCGATTACCCTGGTTATCCTCGTGGATGATTCCACCGTGCTTCATATAGGTGAGGGTCTGCATACCCCGGTGTGGATGGGGCGGAAATCCAGCGGCGAAGTCTGCGCGATGCTCGGAGCGCAGTTCATCGATCATCAGCACGGGATCCATACCTGCATGGCCAAATCCCGCGACCCGTTGAATCGCTACTCCCGCGCCATCTCGGCTAGCGTGGGCGGGTATCACTTCTCGAAGCTGTCTGTTCATGATCATCTCCTGTTCGGTTCACGGCGCCACATTAATTCTTGTTTATTCGTAGATAAATCGCTATTTTTCGGCTTATTCTTTCTAATATTTGGAACAGTTTATGGGCCGTAGCACCCTGGAGCAGTGGCGTATGTTTCACGCCGTGGTGGAGTATGGCGGCTTTGCCCAAGCGGCCGAAGCCATTCACAAAAGCCAGTCGAGCATTAACCATGCCGTGCACAAGCTGCAAAGCCAGTTGGGACTTCAGTTGCTTGAGGTGGTGGGTCGAAAAGCACAGCTCACCGATGCTGGCGCGCTCATGCTGCGCCGCGCCGGTCAACTTTTGGATCAGGCTGAGCAGCTTGAAACCATCGCCGACAGCCTGGCCGTAGGCAATGAAGCGGAGCTTCGGATCGCTGTGGACGAGGTTTATCCCCAGTCTTGTCTCGCCGAAGCACTAGCCCAGCTGTCCATGGAGTACCCCCACACCCGGGTGGAGCTCATAGAGTCCGTGCTCTCCGGTGGCCCGGAACGACTCCTGGAAGGCGATGTAGATCTATTGGTCGCGGGGCAAGTGCCGCCGGGCTTCCTCGGTGAGCCCCTTCTGGAGGTGGATTTTGTCGCTGTGGCACACCCGGATCATAGCCTGCAAACCCTGGGTCGGGCGATTAACTTGCAGGACCTTGAGACCGAGAGGCAAATCGTCGTTCGAGACTCCGCTACCGGTCCGCGACGAGATTCCGGCTGGCTCGGTGCCGAGCAGCGTTGGACCGTAAGTCATCTGGCCACATCCATAGCCATGATCTCTCGAGGTATGGGTTTCGCCTGGCTTCCCGAGACACGTATCGGTGAGGCTTTGGACAACGGTACCCTGAAGGAGCTTCCCCTGGAGCACGGTGCACGCCGTCGCATGGCGCTCTATCTGACTTACGCGGACCCTGACAAAGCGGGTCCCGCCACCTGCCGTCTGGGTGAATTACTTGGTGAACAAGTTAGCACTCTCAAACCATTCGAATAAATAGTTAGGTATTTGCGGGTTAATGTGATTTTTATCCTCTCTTTCCGAACTTATGCTGTGCACTCATTAATCGTGAGCGGCTTGAAGAAGGAGAACACCAATGGGCTTACTCGTAGACGGCCAATGGCAAGATCGCTGGTACAACACTTCCAAATCCGGGGGTAGATTCGTTAGGGAAGAAGCGCAGTTTCGCCATAGCCTCGGCGAGGGCAGCCCCTATCCCGCAGAAGCGGGACGCTACCATCTGTATGTTTCCCTGGCCTGTCCCTGGGCCCATCGAACCTTGATAGTGCGCGCCCTAAAAGGTCTAAACGACGCGATCTCCGTATCCGTGGTGAACCCCATTATGCTCGAGCACGGCTGGACCTTTAAGGAAGCGAAAAGCCAGAGCCCCTACCGCAACGGCGACCCCTTGTACGATGCTTCATTTCTTCATGAAATCTACACCCGAGCCAGGGGAGACTACACCGGTCGCGTTACCGTCCCGGTGCTCTGGGACAAGGAAACCCACAGCATCGTGAACAACGAATCCGCGGAGATCATTCGTTTGCTCAACTCCGCCTTCGACGCTGTCACCGGCAATACGCTGGACCTGTACCCTTTAGAACACCGCGCGGTCATCGATCGCTGGAATGAACGGATCTACCCGGCCATCAACAACGGTGTGTACCGGGCGGGGTTTGCCACCAGCCAGGAAGCCTACGAAGAGGCCTATCTCGCCCTGTTCGCAGAACTCGATGCCATCGACGAACACCTGAAGCAGCACCGGTATCTAGCGGGCGATGTGCTAACCGAGGCAGACATCCGCCTGTTCACGACACTGATCCGCTTTGACGCGGTGTACCACGGCCATTTCAAGTGCAACAGACAGCGCCTGGAAGACTTCTCTGCCATCCCTGCCTACGTCCGCGATATCTATCAATTACCGGGTGTGGCGGAAACCGTAGACTTCAAGCACATCAAGACCCATTACTATGGGTCCCACGGAACTATTAATCCCACCGCCGTGGTACCCCTTGGTCCGGAAATCGACTACCTGCGCCCCCATCATCGCGAGCGTGTGGGAAGCGGGAACGATGGAATCGGAGGAAAGCGAGTCGCCGCCTAGAAACGGGCGCGATGTCGCACCGAGTTTCACGCCTGCGTTAGCAACGCGGGCGTGTACCCAGGTGATTCACGGCAGGTCTCGGGGAAACTGCCAGCCGTCGAGGCTGGCCAGGCCTTCCGTGCAATCGCTCCAAGTTTCTATCTCCAAGGAAAAACACAGATAGCCCGCTGTCGGTAGATTATCCAGGGCCTGGCGACCCACCAACTGATTACAGAGATCGGTTAGCGCGGGGTTGTGTCCGATCACAAGCACAGCGCTGGCGGGCGTTCGCAAATCCTGCAGCCAATCCATCAGGTCCTGCCAATCAAAGGTGTACAGGGCCGGGTCGATTAGCTGTTCAACCCCAGCGAGGGCCGGCCATCCATCGCAGAGCCCCTCCAGCGTTCGCCTCGCCCGCAGGGCAGAACTGCAGTACACCGCTCGCGGCAGCGCAGTGCCGGCGAGAGCTCGACCCATCCTGGGTGCGTCGCGACGACCCCGGTCGTTCAGATCCCGTTCGTGGTCATCGAGTTCAGCCGCCGCCCAACTGGACTTGGCATGACGCAACAGATGCAGAGTTTTCATCGCGACTCCTTCCCCGGGACACTGTAAGCGGTGCGCCGGACGAGTCTATACTGGCCCCAGAATAAATACGAAAGGGGCCTCTCCCGACCATGCTGCATTCCGTAAATCTGCGCGATTACATGTTGCCCCACCCGGCCACGATTCGCAGCGATGCGCCATTAAACGAGGCCATGGCGGTGATTATCGAGAACCGTATTTCCGGTCTCTGCGTTGTCGACGAGGTCGGTAACCTCGTGGGCATTTTGTCGGAGCTGGACTGTCTTCGCGCCGTGCTCGGGGCCGTTTACAACAAGACACGAATCGGACCTGTGCGTGATTACATGGCCAGCGACAACCTAATCGTCGCCCATCCTGACGAGCATATCGTTAACGTGGCTCAGGATATGCTGATGAACAACAAGCGCCGTCGACCGGTGGTCGAGAATGGTCGCCTCGTCGGTCAGATTACCTGCCGCCAACTGTTAAAAGCTGTGCAAGCCTTCGACGACGACTAGGGGCTCAAACGCTCTAGCAAGATATCGCCCGCGAGATCCTCGTCGGGAACCACTTCGATGAGATCAAGGTCCAGGGTGTCGATAAAGCCGCGCTCCTGCACCGTGAGCACCAACCAGTTATACAGGCCACTCCAGTACTGATCGCCGACGAGAACCAGGGGGCACGGGCTCAGTTTGCGGGTTTGAATCAGCGTCAGCAGTTCAAAAAGCTCATCAACGGTGCCAAAACCGCCGGGATAAATGGCGAAGCCCATGGCGTAGCGAATGAGCATGAACTTGCGGGTAAAGAAATAGCGAAATGCCATGTCCACATCGAGATAGGGATTGGCGAGTTGCTCATGGGGAAGGGTGATGTTCAGTCCTACGGAGCGACCATCACCGGCCTGGGCACCGCGGTTAGCCGCCTCCATGACGCCAGGGCCACCGCCGGTTACAACGCTGACACCCGCCTTGGCGAGCCGTTCTCCCAGGGCCTGGGCGCTACGGTAGGCCCACATGTCGGGTGTTGCCCGCGCTGAACCGAATACACTGACGGCAGGACCAATATCATCCAACTGCTCAAAGCCAGCGCGAAGCTCGCCGCTGATGCGCTCAATGCGCTCCTGCTCTTCCAAGGTCAATCCCGCGCCGGGAGCCGTGGGTTGTGTATCGCGAATCATGATGGGTAGTACAGGTTTGTTCGCATGGCACTTAAACCTCTGGGTGCGTTCACCGATGCTAGCAACTTCATAGACAATACGCAGATAGGGCGCACATCCACAGACGAGGTAATAGCGTAAGGGAATTAATGCCCCTGAGCACTGTCATAGGCATCATGAAACGACGAGACTTTCTTTTCGCGACCCGCCGGGTCGCTATGGGGGCGCTGGCCGCAACGTCGGCGCCGATGCTATTGGCTGATGACTGGGGGGAGACCATGCTCGAGGAGATTCAAAACCAGTGGCGAGACTTCCTGCCCGAAGGTTTTGAGCCGGTCTCGGCCCAGGACAAAGTGGAATTGAGCAAAGACGCCTGGCGAGAGCGCCTTCAAAATCCCCTGGCGTTTGATGTGCTCCGCCGTGAAGCCACGGAACGACCTTTTACCAGCGCTCTAAACGATGAAAAACGCAAGGGGGTTTTTCTTTGCGCGGGTTGTGATTTGCCGTTGTTTACCTCAGCCATGAAGTACGAAAGCGGTACCGGCTGGCCGAGTTTCTTCACCACTATTCCCGGCGCATTTGCCACAAAGAAGGATTTCAAGCTCATACTGCCGCGTACGGAGTATCACTGTGCTCGCTGTGGCGGTCACCACGGCCATGTGTTTCACGACGGCCCAGCACCCACCGGACAGCGGTGGTGTAACAATGGCGTGGCCCTGAAGTTTCTACCGCAGAACGTGTCCTAAGCTAAACGCCCCCTAAACAAAGGCGTCGTTCCTCAGTAGATGGGGCGCTTTAGGGGCCGGTTCTCGTAGTCATCACGAATGGTCAGCCACCGGAAATGCAAAGACTCCTGCGCGTAGTTGCGCATGGACTCCGCCAATTCCGGGTCGCTGTCCGCGGCCTGAAGCTCGTCGAGAGCGTAGTAAAAGCAGAGTCTGCTGTCCGGTAGCACGGCACACTGCTGGTCGTAGTTAGCGCAGGCCTGGCGAGCGCCCTGAAAATCCCCCTGGGCCACCAACACGGTGATCACCGCGCCGTAGTCTCGGCATTCGCTCGCTCCTGTGCCGAACACCCAGCCATCAATGCCGCTGCCCTGAGCCTCCTGAGCCGAGGCCAGCGCCGAATCGTAATCGCCTTTCTCGGCATAGGCGTAGGTCTCGTAGTCTGGCCGATTGGCGCAGCCCACCACCGTTAGGAGGGCGGCGGACGTCACAACCGTTAACAGGCTTTTTCGCAGCATTGTTAGCTCTCCGATGCTCAACGCCGGTGAGTATAACCTCTTCACGAGGCTGAGAACCCTGCTCCGGGCGCTCCTCACCGCGATCCAACGCAAATCTTCAACCAACTGTCTCACCCGGTCTCTTCGGTCTCCCTAGCCCTCTCTTGGCTCCTTAGGCTCCCATAACTCTACTTTGCGCCCGTCGGGATCAAGGAACCAGGCAAAATCGCCATAGTCGGTATTTTCTCGCGGCTGTAGCTGTGTCGCCCCCGCCGCCTCGGCACGGACCAGCATCGCGTTGAGGTCATCGACCATAAAGTTCAGCATGTAGGGCAATGCCGAGGGTTTTAGGTAGTCCGTTTCGTCGCTAAACGCCGACACTATGGTACGCGCCGCCTGGGGATAACGACCGGCGCTTTGTCCATGAAGAAAGTCGAAACCACCGTATTCATTCGGTTCTAATCCCAGAACCTCCTGGTACCACTGGAGCGTGCGTTGCGGGTCCTTGGCCAGAAAAAACACGCCTCCCAAACCCAGCACTCGTCCTGCCGACTCATTGCTCATCATGTGCCCTCCCCCGGGGTTTCTTCGACTTTAGTGCACTAAGCCAGCGAATGCCTCCTTTTACCACGCACCAGTATCGCCCGTAGGCCGCGTCTACTGGTGCACTGAGGATGCCTCGAACCGACGCCGAGCGCGGCTCTTCCACGGTTGTCACCGCTACTTACGGAATCGAGTCCGACTTTAGTCGGGAGAAATGCAAGGCTGGCCCGGGGCTTGCGTTAAGTATTGGCAGGAGTCGCGCTCACTCGCGATTCCCACGCTCCATCCAATAAGCACAGAGCGCAAACGGTGCCGGCGGAAGACTCCGCCAGCGTAATCGGCAATTGCCAGAAGCTTTTGGGAGGAGATGACTATGCCCTCAAAAACCCTCAACAAACGACGAACATCTCTCAGTGCTGCGATGGCCCTGAGCGGAACCTTGGGCCTACTAAACACTGGTTGCGCCAATCAGGCTCCCTGCGTTGCGTATGTACCCCAGCTGCAGACCAAAACCGTGAGCCTACGCGGGTATGGCGCGGTGGAAGTCACCAGTGAGGAACTGGTGTGTGCCCAACGAGAAAACCTGGAAGTAGCCGTGCGTTAGGGCGAATCCAGGCGCGGACAGCCTCAGACTTGGCGCCGCCTTCCGCGACGCTGATCCTTGAGTATCGTCATTGCGGCATTCCGGCCGGGAATACCTGACACACCACCACCGGGGTGGGCGCCGGATCCGCACAGGTACACGCCCTCTACGGGCATGCGGTGATCCGCATAGCCGCCCACGGGCCGCAGAGCGAAGATCTGGTTTAAGGACAGCTTGCCGTGAAAGATATCGCCGCCGAGCATGTTCAGCTTACGCTCGATATCCAGCGGCGAATTGATCTGTCGACCGACCACGGCGGTGCGGAAGTTGGGTGCGTAGGCGGCAACGGTATCGATGATTTGGTCTGCAACCTCTTCGCGAACCTCGTCCCAGCTTCGCCCGTCGGGTAGCTCCCGACGAAAATGCTGGCAGAAGAGACTCATCACGTGGCAGCCCTCGGGTGCCAGACTGTCGTCCAGTAGCGTGGGAATACACATGGAAATCACGGGCTTTTTGGCCCAGCCCTGGTGCTTCGCATCGTCGTAAGCCGCATTGATATAGGCCAACGAGGGGCAGATATCGATGGTGTTCTGCATGGCCGCGAGACCGCGCTCATCGTGGTCCAGGGACTCGAAGCGCGGTAACTCGCTCAGGGCGACGTTCATGCGAAACGTGGCCGACTCGCTACGATAGCCATCGATACGTTGGCGAAATTGCGGCGGAGTCTCGGCTGGATCAATGAGCTGACCAAACAGAACCTTCGGATGGGTATTGGCTGCGACAATTCCCGCGGAAAACTCGCGGCCATCATGCAAAACGACTCCCGTGGCACGACCGCTCTCGCGTTTGATTTCCGCAACGGATGCATCGGTGAGGATAGCTCCACCCGCTGCCCGGAAAGCGTTTGCCATGGCCTCGCTGATGGACCCCATGCCTCCGCGAGCGTAAGCCCAGGCACCCGTTCGCCCATCGACTTCACCGAAGACGTGGTGCAGCAACACATAGGCCGTGCCCGGTGTATAGGCATCTGCGTAGTTCCCAATTATGCCCTCAAAGCCGTACAAACCCTTGATTGGATCGCTCTCAAACCACCGATCAAGCACGTCACCGATAGACATGGTCATGAGTTCCGTGAGCTCTAACTGGCGTTCCGCCGAGAGCTTACGAAAGGAGTTGGCCTTCCCCAGGAGACGCCAGATATCCGACCATCCTCCTGCGAAGTTGGGGGGAACGTCTCGCGCTATCTCGCGCACGAGCTCGCCCATGTCGCCCAACATAGCCTCAAAGGCTGGATACGCTTCTGCATCAGCTTTAGAGAAACGGGCGATAGCTTCTTGGGCGCGCGCCGTATCCCGAGGCAGATACATATGATCCCCCGGTAACAGCGACAAAGAACCACCGGGCCGATGGAGAAGCTCCAGGCCATGGCGGTGCAGCTCCAATTCCTGGGTAACGCGGCGGTCCAAGAGGCTCACCAGGTAGGAGAACACGGAATTGCGAAACCCGGGATGAAACTCTTCTGTTAGGGTCGCACCGCCTATGACACTGCGGCGCTCTAACACCAGAACCTTAAGCTTGGCTTTGGCCAGATATGCTGCACAGGTGAGGCCATTGTGGCCGGCGCCAATAACAATAGCGTCGTATTGCGGGGTCATGGAATTACTCGAAAGCCTGAGCGTAAAGGAGTAAAGAGTAACCCAGGCGATACGGGAGCAGTACCTAGCGGGTAGGCGGTAACACCGGTGAACCGGCGACGTGCTCAGCCGATGGTGATACCTCGTTTACGTGCCGCCTCCAAGGCTTCCGGAAGCGCAGCGACATACCGTTGCACATCTTCAATGCGCCCTGCGGATACTCGCGACCAGGTCGTATAGTCTTGATAGATACCTCGAATCAGAACCTGTCGTCGTTCCATTTCTTCGCGAAAAGCTTCCGCATTCACATCGCCGAGATCCACAAAGACAAAGCTGGTCTCCGATGGCGCGACGGTGAGTTCAAGGCTGTTCGCTGCATCCATAATCATCCGCCGGGATTCGTGGATCTTTTCCCGCGAATACGCCACAAACTCCCAGTCATCGAAACTGGCTATGGCAGCGGCTACGCCGGCCTGATTGAGCATGTAGTTGCCCAGGCTGTAACGCTGTATCTGCTCCGTGGTTTCCGGTTGCGCCAGGAGATAACCGACCCGCATACCCGCGAGACCGTAAACCTTGGAGAAGGTGCGGGCGACCACCACATCATAGCCCTCGTCAATCAGACCCGCAACGGTGTTGGCTTGCGGATCATCGGTGATTTCGTTGTACGCCTCGTCAATGAGGACCGTGCATTTTTTCGACGCCTTAACACAGAAGGCCTTGAGTTCTTCCGCATCCAGCAGCATACCGGTGGGGTTGTTGGGATTGCAGATCTGCACCAAAGCAACATCTGGGGTAATCGCCTCGTAGAGGGCATCAAGGTCAACGCCAAGATCTGGAGTTTTGGGCGTGCGCACAAGTTCGCCGCCCTGACGCAGAGCCAATCGGGTGGTCGTATCCCAGAAAAGATCCGGTCCCAAGATCTTGCCCTGGGTGGCCTTTGCTCGGGCTAAATCCGCCAAAGCCCCGGAAGAGCCCGCGCTCAGAGTGATGTATTCACTACCCAAGGAGTAGCGCTCCGTGAGCATGGCAATAAGTCGGTCGATGGACTCATCGACGTAATAGGCACCCCGGGCGCTGGCCTCGGCCATAGCCTTTAAGGCTTTCGGGCTAGGGCCATAGGGGTTTTCATTGGCGTTGAGTTTGGCGACCCCAAGGTCAGGGCCATACAAGCCAGCAAAGCTTCGTGGCGAGTAGCTGACAGCTGCGGTCGCCGCTCCCGCCGCAAGACCTGCACCGAGAAAGAATCGTCGTGACAGCATGGCTGTGCCTCCGTTCAAAGCTGTGTGCCCAGATACTTATTGAACATGGTCAAAGAAATAATCAGCAGGTAGACGCCAAAGGCCTGTCGTAACCGTTGCTCACTCAGGCTATGAGCCCAATGCACGCCTACGGGGGTAGTGCCCAGAGATACGAGACTGATGATTAAGAAGGCTGGCAGGTTCACATAACCCAGAGAACCCGGCGGCAATCCAGGTGTTCCCAGACCCAGGATCACGAAGCCAAGGGCCCCAGGTAAGGCAATGAGAAAGCCCACCCCTGCGGCGGTAGCGACGGCTTCATGGACCTTACGGCCGCATACCACCATGGTCACCACAAAAGGCGTTCCACCACCAATGCCCAAGAGCGCTGAGAACCCACCCAGGCCCGAAGCCAGGGCCGCACGACCGAAACCCACGGGAAGGGGATAGTGTTTCTCTCTGACCATGGCCAGGGGCGGGCGAAGAAAGTAGAAGGCGTACAGAAGAACGCCTATAGCGAACACCAGCACCAACGTTTCGCTGTCGACTATGGCGGCAATGAGAAGACCGACGGCGACCCCAAAAGTCAGCCAGGGCGCCCAATCGCGCAAAATGGCAAAGTCCACGGCGCCACGCTTGTGGTGTGCCTGCACTGATCGGAGCGAAGTAACGATGATGGTCGCCAAGGAAGTACCAATGGCAAGATGGAGTTCGTTGGGAATTTCCTGGGCTAGCATCCCCGCAACGAAGAGTAACGCCGGCACGACGACGAAACCTCCGCCCACGCCAACCATGCCCGCTGACAAACCCGCCACGGCACCTGCCGCCAGCAAGGCGGGCAGCATCAGCGCTAACTCTTGGGAAGTCACGGTTAAGACACCTTTTTTGGTTCCCCGACCGGCCGGGACATAAACTGTGCACAGCCCGACCAATCCAACTTTCGTGCCAGTATGGCAGACATTGCCGAAACTACTTAAGGACTGCTGAGCGGGGTAAGTGGCGACTCACGGGCAGACCGACCCGTGCCTGTTGGCGGTGCACCTTCGACATGGCTTGGTTCAGGGCGGTGCGCGAGGAGCCTCACCGCTATCCAGTTCCAGGGGCTCACCTGGGCGACCACCCCACTGCGCTAGGTGACTTCTCCACCGTCGAATCTATACTGGCGTCTCCCTGCTTTAGAGATCGCCCATGAAGAAACTCCTCGCCCTCGCCATCCTACTGCTATTGATCAGCGGTCTTCTTGTTTTCAGAGCCACGAGCCAATTCCCTGATCGTCAGCTTCATGAGGTTCCGCCCCTGGCGGAAATCAAGCTCGACGGGAAAAGCATGGCATCCCGTTTGGCCGAGGCAATCCGAATTCCGACCATTTCTCACGACGATCGCAGCAACTTTGACGTCGAGGCATTCCTGGCCTTTCACAAGCTCTTGGGCGACAACTATCCACAGATAAACGCCCGGGCGCAGCGACAAGTGGTGAACGAGTACAGTCTGGTCTATCGCATCGAAGGCGCCGACCCTGGATTGAAACCGGTGCTGTTTATGGGACATATGGATGTCGTTCCCGTGGACCCCGCAACGGCAAACGACTGGAAGCAGGACCCCTTCGGTGGCGCTATTGTCGACGGCGTAATCTGGGGTCGTGGCGCCATGGACGATAAGTTGACGGTCATGGCGTTGATGGAGGCCATGGAATTGCTCCTGGTCAGCGGAGAAACGCCACAACGCACCGTGTACTTTGCTTTCGGTCACGACGAAGAAGTGGGGGGCGAAGACGGCGCGGCGAAAGTGGCCGAGTACTTCGCCGATGAAGGTGTCAGCTTTGAATTCATCCTCGATGAAGGCGGCGCTGTAACCGAGGGTATGATCCCCGGAGTCGACGCGCCCGTGGCCATCATCGGCATCGCTGAGAAAGGTTATGTAAATCTACACCTCACCGTTGATGCTCCCGGCGGTCATTCCTCCCAGCCACCACCAAACACCGGCGCGGGCATCCTCGCCCAGGCCATTGTAAAGGTGGAAGACAACCTGTTCCCCGCCGACCTTTCGACCATGGACGCAAACTTTGCTTACCTGGGCCATTATTTCCCTTTCACCACCCGGCTGGCCCTGGCCAATCGATGGCTCTTTGGTCCCGTGGTCGAGAGATCGCTCCTCGCTGACCCCACCACAGCGGCGAGTATTCGTACCACCACCGCTGTCACCATGCTGAAAGGTAGTTCGAAGTCAAACATTCTCCCTACCCAGGCAAAAGCCGTGGTCAACTTGCGGATTCTTCCTGGGGATACGGTAGCTTCCGTCAAGGCGCACATCGAGGCGGCCATTGATGACGAACGAGTCACCGTCACCGCGCATTCGGCCCACGAACCATCCGCCGTATCGTCAACGGAAAGCTTCGGTTTTAAGCTGCTACGGCAAACCATTCACGCCCTGGACAATGAGGTATTGGTGGCGCCCTATCTGGTACAAGGAGGTACCGACGCAAAACATTTCGTCGCTCTCTCAGACAGCGTCTATCGATTTATGATGGTGCGGGCCAACCGAGAAACGATGCGGCGCATCCACGGGGTAAACGAACAGATCAGCGTCGAGAGCTACCTGGAGGCCGTGCGTTTCTACCATGCCTTGTTGCGCGACCTGGGAGACAACGTTTAGCTATCCGCGTTAGGGCTCATGGGCGTCATCAGCACACCGGCCAGGTATGCGATACAGCGGCGCTCCAGCGCCTTCACTGGTCAAATACAACTGCGTGTCCGCGCCCAAAACGATCGTCTCCCCCTGCCTTAGGGCCGGTGTCGACACCGCGCACAAGTTGTTATTCAGAGCCTCTAGCCATGTCTGCGTGGCGGGCAGTTCGGCCAGATAAGCGCCACGGTAGGTCATCACGGCGATAAGGGATCCATCTGGGGACAGACTCATTGCCGTTGGCTGATGGCGGAACCGGCCAAAGCGGGGATAACGGCTTAGTTCTTCATCGCTGGGCAAAGGAATGCTTTCGACCGCGCCCATCACCTGCGCTTCCACCGCATAGCGACCTGAAACATCAAGGGCCGGTAGGGGCACTTCATGGAGTACCGGTGGCGACTCCCGTTTGGTCAACAGATAGATTGCGCGACGACGAGGGTCTACGGCCACGCTCTCAACATCCGCCGCACCCTGGGAGTACCGCACCGCGAGGGTAACAACGATCCTTGCCTTATCCGCGTCTTCGCGGGGTTCTGGCAACAAATGAAGAAACACTTCTTCGCGACGGGCATCGTTGTCACCTACATCCGCTATCAACAGCCAGGGTTCGCCGGCAAAGACAAAACTCTCCAGATCCTCCCAGTCTCGATTGCGCACCCCTTGGATGGACACGGTTCGATAGGTATCCAGGTCCGTATCAAAAGCAATGAGGTTGGCGTCATTGCCACTGTCGTTGAGAACCCATAGCACCGAGGGCGTACGCGACGAGACCGCTATACCAGACGCCTCAGGCAAAAGACGTCCATCGAGCACGGCCAGAGGCTTCGCAGGCTCCTCACCTAAGGTCACGGCACTGACAAAAAATATCACCAGACAGAGTACGGTTCGGATCACACCGGGGAATGGGTAAAGCATCAACCAATAAACCTACTTCGTGTTTCCGCGAACGAGGTGGCGCCCCTAGCGAACGCCTTGAAAAACAAACTTCTGTACCCGGCGGCCCGTGGCCACTTCTGTCGTGTAGAGATCGCCCTTACTATCCACGGCAACACTGTGTAACCAGATGAACTGTCCCGGGTAGCGACCGTTTCGGCCGATGGCACCTAACTGCTCGTAGGTCTTCGCGTTTAGGATCCATACCTGTCCGTTCATCATGTCGGCGACATACATGAAAGCCCCGTCGGGAGAGAAGGCCACATCAGATACCGTTCTCGTGCCCCCGGTTTCCGGTGCGAAGACAATATCGCGAACAAATGTTATCGCCCCAGAGGCGTCATCGGCGAATACCTGGAGCCGGTTGTTCCGTCGATCACAGACATAAATCCGATCATCCGGCCCCGTAACCACGCAGTGAACGATGTCACCAAAGGTCTTTGACTCGGGATTTGCCCCGCCGTCTGCATCGCTTGAAGCCTGGCTCTGATCAAAAGTGCCTTCACGAATTTGAGCATCGGGTGAGGCCCCATAAGCACCCCAGAACCTGGTGAATTCACCGTCTTCATCGAAGCCTAGGATTCGTTTGTTGATATAACCATCCGCCACCAGGGTCTCGCCGGTTTTCGGGCTGTGGGCGATGTCTGCAGGACCGCCAAGAGTGCTGCGGTCGAAGTTACCCTTCGAGTCCTCTCGTCGACCAAAACCCCGTATAAACTCGCCCTTCATGGTGAAGTTCAATACCACGTGATCACCATCGCCATTGCCCGCGATCCAAACCGTATTGTCATCGCCAACATGGAGACCGTGAACATTCGCCGGCCACTGGCTCACCCCTCCGATCTGGGGCACGTGAGCTGGGCCACCCCAGGCATCGAGCAACGCTCCGCCCGGAGCGAATCTCATAACGTGGGGTGCTGGCTTACAGCACACGGCAATGGGAGGCTCCTGCGCGAGACCCGTGTCTGAGAACCCCAGGGAGTTAGGTCGTTGCAAAATCCAGACGTTGTCTTCTCCATCGATGGCTAGACCCGGCACCTGCCCGATCATCAAATCATCGGGCACCTTGGGCCAGGCGGCATCGACCTTAAATCGTGGGATGGGCGCATCGGTGAACTGCTGCATGGGAACATCAACCAGCGCTGGAGACGAGGCAGCTTTCTCGGGAGCCCCCCAGAAGATGAGCAGCGCGCAAAAACAGATAGCCAGGGATCGGTAGGACATGGGGAGTTCCTTCACGGCTTTGGCCTGGCAGTTTACACCTCAATGGAGCATTGCAACTTGCCCGGGGGCTTTAGCGCCCAAAGCGATATTGCAGGGTCAAACCCAACTGTTGCTGTGTGAGGCGAGGAGCGACGCCAACGGTGGCGCGATTCTCTGCGGTGTTTCGGGTCCAGAGATACTCCGCTCCGATCTGCAGCTTGTTGTTGAGATCCCTACGCCAACTGAGGGTCCAGGCCCTGCCGTCGCTGTTATTCGGATCCCGAGGATACTCATCGGCCTCGTCCACTTCGAAGAACTCATAACGTAGGCTGAAGCGATCTTGCCCCCGGGCAAGGCTCATCATCAGGTAAGCGCTATCGAAGTCGACAGCCACCAGGGAGTCACCCATATCCGTCTGGCCATGCATCCATTGACTTAAAAGCGTAAGCCCCGGAAGCACCTCTTGCGCATAAGCAACAGACAAGAAGCGGGTGTCCCAGGCATACAGTCGCTGGGAATTCAGTTGCAGCGGATCGGCGTTGTTGTCATAGAGGTAGAAACGCAGGTCTGGGCCGCCCGCTCGTCTAAGATGCGCCCCCAGGTAGGCACCGAGTCGATTGTCGATTTCATGGAAGGGCTCAACCCAGGGTGGTCCGCTGATCTGGCTTGGCGGGACGACGCTGGGATAAGGCGCAAAATGGACCCGATCATGATGCAGGCTTTGACGGTCATGGAGTGCAAAACCCCGCCAACTCAAGAGGCTACCTGCGGGATCATTGGCACCGAAAATCGCTCCGGTTAGTTCCCAACTCCACGGGCTACGTCGTGCACGGCCCGGGCTAAACAGCGAAGCCTCCACTCCAGCGATGCGAATCTCTTCGCCAATCCAGCTGTTAATCGCCGATGGTGTATAGGTGTAGGGCGACAGCCAACCCAGGTCTACGTTTTCCGCCGACATGCGGGGATAGAAAAAGCCCACTTTCCCTTTTGTTTTGATTCGGTTCGCGCTCAGTGGCTTCCAATTGATAAATGCCTCTGTGACACCGAAACGGAGATCTCCGTCGCCATAAGCATTCACCGTGGCAGAAGCACTAAAACTCGAAGACAGATCGTGCGTTACTTCAAGAAGAGCCTGGGAAAGGTTTAGGCCGTCGTCGTCATAGCGCAAGATGCCGGTGCCGCTGTTTACAAAACTGGGCTCCGCATCTGCGAAAATCAAATTACCCTGTACTAAACCCGATAGCTCCAGGGCAGCAACGCTGTTGCTGAAAGCTACAAAAAGAAGGGTAGCTACACTGCTGCTAAAACGACCTAGATAGCTTGGCTGCGCACCTCGGGGCATTGCTGCTCCTCCAGCCATGTTTCGAACTCCGTCACGGGCATGGGACGCCCCAAATGGTATCCCTGTATGGAATCGCAATCCAAGGACTTGAGCACTTCGAGAGAGTCTGCATCCTCCACACCCTCGGCGACGGTCTTCAATCCAAGGTTATGGGCCAGAGACACGAGGGATTGCACCATCACTCGATCTTCTTTGCTATGAGCGAGGTTGAGCACAAAGGCCTTATCAATTTTCAGCTCATTCACAGGCATGATCTTGAGCTGCGCCATGGACGAAAACCCGGTCCCAAAATCGTCGATGGAGAGTAGCACCCCCATGCGGCGTAGATTTTTGAGCGCAAGCATTGCGCTATCCGGATCCTGCATGATCGCGCTCTCAGTGATTTCTAGCGTTAAAGATTCGGGACTGAGGTTGTAGCGTGTTTGGAGCTCCCCCACGTACGCAGGAAGACTCATGTCGCATAGATCCACCGCCGAAATATTCACCGCAAGGTTCATCTTTATACCCTGCCTGGCCCATTCGGCTTGCTGCTTCAAGGCGCTGTTTAGGGCCCAGTGGGTAACCAGGCGGATGGAGCCCGTTTGCTCCGCAAGACCGATAAATTCATCGGGGCGAACGAAGCCGTAGGTAGGATGCTGCCAGCGGATAAGACACTCCGCGCAGTCGACAACACCATCTACAAGATTGAGTTTGGGTTGGTAATGCAGAGATAGTTGACCATCGGCTATCGCCTCCTTGAGCTCAGACATTAAACTCAAACGTTGCACGGAGTGCTGGTCCAACTCGTCCTGGTACACGGCGAAAGCACCATGGCCCCCTTTGCAGCTGTACATGGCAATGTCTGCGCGCCGCAATAGTAATGGGGCGTTGTCGCCGTGCTCGGGGGCAACGGCGATGCCAACACTCATGTTCACGTCAACCTGCAAACCATTGAGAGAAAAGACGTGTTCAAAGAGCGAGGTGATTTCTTCGCCGAGCAAACTGGGATTGTGGTTGCGAAAGCGGCTGGTAATGACGGCAAATTCGTCACCTCCCATACGCGCAATAAAATCGCCGTCCTGGGACCACTGAGCCAAACGCAAAGCGATGAGTTCTAAAAGCCGATCACCAATGGAATGTCCTACCGTATCGTTGATCTCCTTGAAGTGATCAACATCCATGAGCGCAATCGTCAGGGATTCGCCATCGCTCTCCTGTAACGACTTCTCTAGAAACGTTGTAAATCGATTGCGATTGGGAAGATTCGTGAGCGGGTCATAGTAGGCGAGACGGTTTATCTCCTTTTCCCGCTCCCGTATGCCGTCCTGCATGTCGATGATGGAACGGGTCAGCACGCTTACTTCTTTTGTTCCACGCTTGGGAAGGTCATCGGCATTCTCGCCGCGACTGATACGGTTTGCCGCCACAACTAGCTTATTGATAGGCCTGGAGATCCCCAGAGAGATCCGCATCGCTGCCAGCGCTGCCAGCATCGCGGCCACCATCAACAGCAATCCCAGACGAAGCAACAGGGCTTGATACGGCAGATACGCGCTCGCCTGCGGTTGGCTGACCATAGTCACCACACTCGGTGTGCTGTCCAGTTCATGAAGACCTACGATGTACTCCTCATCGGCGGCCGTCACCTCAATGAGCCCCGTGCTGACACCGCGTAAAGACTCGGCCAAGGCAACCACCGTATTGCTGTCCAGGGTAGACCCCCAAACCTGGTGCCTTTCCGCGTTGTCGAGCAAGCTCACCTGCAACCCCGTCAGGGCAACAAGCTCTTCGTCGATAAGGGAGTTACTCAACTGGCCCATCGCAAGCCAAGCGTTTACCCGCGGGGAGTTTTCTACGAAGCGCAGTGGGACAGTTTTGAAAAGGTAATGTGCTTTATCGATATCGAGCCATGTAAGTTCATCTGAGGAATACTGCTGGGGCCGAAGCGTGTCGGCATCCAAGGGCAGTGAACTCACAAGGACCTGACCATCGCCGTCAAAGACCGCGAACATATCAGCACCCAACCGGCGTCGATAGTTGTCCATGGCAGCGACAAGAGAACCTGGGTCTTCCCCAGCTGAAGCGACCAACTGCTTCACGCTGAAATTACCCGTTAGATCGGACAAACCGCCAGTGAGCAACTTCGCCCTCGTTTCCAAACGATCGGCAATGACTCGCGATGCCGCCAGATGATGAACCTCTAGCTGTTGACGAGAATGAAGATAGGCGGCGTCCTGAGCGAGATAAAGCGTAAGAAGTGTGACGATGCTGATCGTAACGAGAAAGAGCAGCAGAATTCGGGCTCTTAGGGAATCAACTCGAAAAAGTAACCGCTTAATCATAGGCTTGGTGCTCCCCCACATGCTCTTGCTCATAAGGGGGAAGAAGCGGGTTATTCAGGCGCACCGTGTAGTTTAGCTGCCCATCGGACAAACGAGTCGTAAGCGCCTCGCTGTCATCTTGGATCCGGGGGTGCCAAACACGCAGTTCATAGCTGCCCTCGGGTGCGGCCAACAAAGCCTGTCCTGCTGCATTCGTGCGGGTAAAGAATGGGGTATCAACAACAAAGATATAGCCCAACATCCAATCGTGGACATTGCAGCCCAACTCTACTTCTCCAGCCTTGGGGAAGCTCACGACCTCCTGCTCCTGATCCCCACCAAAAAGCTTAATCTCGAATAGTTTTGCCGCTGAGAAGGAGTACACATGGTGCTTGATGGAATCGGAATTCGGAAACGTTACCGACGCCCCTTTTTGCACCACTAAAATATGAGGTACGAACTGGCGATCAAGCTGATCCATGATCGCTGGTGCAGGTGCTGCAGTGCTCCCGCCATCGAGGGGCTCCAGAGCGACGACGACCCCTGGCACTGGCGCCTCATTCTTATCCAGTACCTCGATGTGGTAATCGGCTCCTAACGCAGACGCGGATAGTAAAGCCAGAGTAACCGTTGCGAGAAAGGACTTCGCGCTAGCCTCAAAAACAGGAATCCATGGTACGGATCTCCCATTTTCATCTTCGGCCATCCTGGAATATCTCACCACGTACGTGCCCTCAAGCAACTTGCCTCAGCTTACTTGGTTCTGAGTATGGACGGCTGCACTAGTTCCAAAAGAGTATGTGGAACATGACACAAAACACATTCTCCGATCACAGAATAGCCCTGCCGAAGGGTGCTCACAGGGCATTTTACTTGGCGCCTGCTGACAGTCTGCCCCTCATCATGGACGTGAGCGCCTGCCCCGCTGATGGAAAGCGGTGTACGCCGGTAAAGATCGAGTATTCGTTAGTCATGGGCTAAGCGCCGAATTACTTCCGCATGTTGTGGAAATCTCTCAAGCAACTCAGCTTTCGTAACCGTAACCATGTCCTGCATTTCCCATCCCGGCGCAACTGCTTCACTCACTAATCCGTAATCCCCTGCGGTTAGCTCTGCGGCTTTAAAAACGCCGCCTGCGACAGCCAGTTGAAGCTGCTCGCCGTTGGCGATGTCAGGCCCAACCACTACTTTTTCATAACGGCCGTCTGGATGAATCATGTGATAGATGATGGGAGCACCAAGATGGTAGTACTCAATACCATCGGAATACTTCGTATGAAAGTGATCAATAGCGTTGTCACGGGTGAGCATATAGTAAATGCTCGTCATCGATAGACGCTCACCGCGCTCAGTCCCAATCTTTGCACGGTGTGTCGCCGCAAAACTCTGCCTGAAGTACCCTCCCTCAAAATGGCTCTCAAGCCCGAGCAGTTCGATGATTTGCTCTTTTCTTAGAGACGGTTTGGCTAGAGTAGCTTCCGCACTGTTTTTATAGTCCTCACCAGCAACCAAAGCAATGCCGAAGATAAAAGAGGCACAAGCGAGGATGGTTAAGGTTCTTTTCATAGGCTGTCTGTATCCTTAGATACTGGATAAAAACACAACTTTGGCGCCTGGGGCGTTTACGTTTAGGCGCCTGGTTAGGGTCCA
>DIYG01000139.1 GCA_002428935.1 Halieaceae bacterium UBA6060 | reverse complement strand
CCCGCCTATGGGCGGCGCCCCGCGGGCTTCGCGACCCTGGTCTACATCATTCTCGAGCAGCAGGTTTCCCTGGCCTCGGCGCGGGCAGCCTATGACAAGCTTCAGTGTCTGCTGCCGGACTTTTCTCCCGACGGGTATCTGCAGCTTTCCGATGCGCAGCTTCGAGGCGCCGGGGTCAGTCGGCAGAAAGCACGCTATACCCGTCTCGTCGCCGACGCGGTGCTCGACGGCTCCCTTCCCCTGGGTACGTTAGCGCGCTATTCAGACACCCGGGCGCGGTCTTTTTTGACCGCTGTTACGGGCGTGGGGAATTGGACAGCGGATGTGTATCTCATGTCCGCCCTGGGACGTCCCGACCTCTGGCCCCTGGGAGACCTGGCGCTGGTCAAAGCGATCGCTGCTATCAAAGGTATTCCCGGGAAGCCGGAGCTGGCCTGGCTTGAGGCATTGGGCGAGCGCTATCGACCCTATCGCTCCGTTGCGGCGCAGCTGTACTGGCACCACTACCTTTCCCAGTGATCCCTGTCTCGGGCACGAGCCCGAGACGGTATGCGCGGGGTTTGGTTGCGGTGCAAACGCTGGCTATGATGCGAGATAAAGCTTTGGATGCCGTTGGTTTATGCGAATACTCATAGTAAATAAACAGCTTCCTCGCGGGATGGATCGGTGAGTCAGCTCGCGGCGGGTACGACATTTGCCAGGCGCGTCAAATGCCTGAGTTTTGGTTGCGTGCTCCTTCTGTTGTTGGGCACCACGACGCAGGCGGCTCCGCCGGTTCTGCGCATGCATCCTCCCGAAGCTCAGCCCATGGATGTCCTGGGTCTATCGCGAATCTTCGAAGAGGAAACCGGTATTCGCCTGGAGCGAGATTTGAGTGTCGCTCCCGGTGATGACCCCGTTGAGTCCCTCCTCGACGGTTCTGCGGATCTCGCGGTGGTCGAGAACACTCGCCTGTTTCAGGATGGTTTGCGCGTCGTCCTGAATCTGTACCAGGCGGTAGTACACCTGAGCGTGCGACAGGACGCCTTCGAAGGAGATGGTCGGGAAGACGGTCAACCGCTGCGGCTTGAGATCCTACACAGCTCCCACACGGCGGAGCTCATCGTCGAGCTTCTCCGGGAGCGATCCGATGGATTGGCCATTGGCTATACCCGCTGGCGCGATGGGGATCCGGGGGAGCCCGACGTACAGCTCTATGTGGGTCCTATCAATCCGAAGCGAACCGACTGGTTTCGCGAGGGATTCACCCTGGTCCCTTTGAGTCGCTTCGATCCCGCAGGTGCCGAATTCTATATCGACGGTATTCGCTACCTGGTACCTCAGTTACAAACCACGCGAATTCCGGCCCTCACCTACAACTTACCGGGGAATGAGGAAGGCATCGAGGCCCTGGCGGTCGATATGCTCCTAGTGTCTCATCGCCGGGTTGATGCCAGTCTAATCTACGCCCTGACGCAGATGCTCGTCGAGCAAAAACCCCGGGTAGCCGCCACGGAGCCTGCGCTGTTCCGCTGGTTGACCATGGACTTCTCCGGTGACCTGTTGGCCTATCCGCTCCATCGCGGTGCTCGCCAATATTTGGAGCGCGACGAACCGGGGTTTTTGGAGCGCTACGCGGAAACACTGAACTTCCTGGTGTATATCGCTGTGTTGCTGGTCACGGGAGTCCTGGCCTTCGGTCGCTGGCGGGCGCGCCGTCGCAAGGACCGTATCGATGGGTTCTACCAGCGGGTGTTGGCGTTGCGCACGGAAAGTCCCAGCCTGGGTGTCGATGACACCCTGGAGGCCCTGGAAGTGATAGAGCGGGATGCTTTTGACGCACTGATCAGTGAGCGTTTGGCCGCCGATGACAGCTTTCGAATTTTCATGGAGCTGGCAACCGCTTTGCGCCGCGATGTTACGAAGGTTGCCGGCTCGACTGCACCAGACCAATAAGCGCCGACGGTTCCCGGTCGGGCTCCAGGGAATAGCGCACACAATTCCGTCCGGCTTTCTTCGCCGCGTACAGCGCGTTGTCGGCGGCTTCCAGTAGTGCCTCGGGGCGAGTCTCCGTATCCTGAACGCTCGCTACGCCAAGGCTGGCGCTAAAGGCGATGGTTTCGCTGCTGGCGTTGCTGATGGCCTGACGCAGGCGCTCAGCCAGGCGCAGGGCCGCAGAAGCGGGGGTGTCGGCAAGAATCATGGCGAACTCTTCGCCGCCAATTCGGGCAACCAGGTCGATGCGCCGGGACTTATCAAGCAATACCCGGGATACGGCGCGGATGACCGCATCGCCCGCGGGATGCCCGTAGGTATCGTTGAGTTGTTTGAAGTGATCAATGTCGAGAATGATCAGGGACAGATCCCTCTGGTAGCGCTCCGTTCGCGCCACGGCGATGGCCAACTCGTCGTCAAAGGCCCGCCGATTGAGTAAGCCCGTGAGCCCGTCGGTACGGGCGAGCTGGTCGGAATCGCGAATGGCGTCAAGGGTGAAGCCGAGAAGGGCAAACAGCCCCACGCCGGTGAACAGGGTAGGGAGAAATCCTAGATAGAAAAGCCACACCGCATTGGGTTCTGTGATGGCGGTGTCCATACCGATCAGCAGGGCGCTCACGGACAGGGGTAAGGCGACGAGGAGCCAGGCGATGAGGGCCCAGTCCCCCGCATTTTTTTGACCCCGTTTGCGATACATGAACCAGACGCTGGTCAACACACCGGCGGTGACGGAACCCACGGCAAAGGGTACGTGGGTGTCGGCGGGAAGTCCGGCCATAAGGATCGCGACTACCGGTAGAATCCAGATGGCGAAGAGGGCGCCCATGAACCACCAGTTGATGGCGCGGCCCGCACGTAGCCAGAAACCGCACCAAAGGCCGATCATGCCCAGGGCGCCGGTGGTGTTCAGAAGCAGTAAGCTGGCGCTGGGTAAAGCGTCCACTTGAGGCATGAGCAGGGCGAGGGCCCAGGTAAGCCCGGTTAGCAGAAAGCCCAGAGCGAAGGCCATTGCGGCGCCGGCGCTGATGCTTCGCGCGGCCAGCATGACGTTCGCTGCAGAGACCAGCAGGCAGATTGCCACGATGCCGGAAACATATGTTTGATAAGGGTCTGGCACGGCCATGAGCCCGGTTGGTCAAGATCTGGGCCGATAATAGCGATTTTTCCCGTAAGAGGTAGGCGTAGAGTGAGTGTTGTTCCACAGATAGAAACCCCGCGACTGATTTTGCGGGCCCACCGTGAAGCCGATCACGAACCGGCCACGGACTTGTGGCAACGCCCGGAAGTCTACCGATTCATTACCGGTGAGCCCCTTAGCGTTCAGGACGTGTGGTTGCGTCTGCTCCGCTACGGGGGGCTGTGGGATTACCTCGGTTACGGTTATTGGGCGGTTGAGGAGCGGGAATCCGGCCGCTATGTGGGTCAGATGGGGTTTGCCAACTTCAAGCGAGGTCTGGTGGGCTTTGATGGCCACTATCCCGAGGCGGGGTGGGTGATCCATCCCGACGCCGCAGGCTGTGGATACGCCACGGAAGGTATGCAGGGCGCTTGCCAGTGGCTAGACCAGCAGCCTCGCTGGGAGCGGAGTTTTTGTATTATCGGACGGGGCAATGAGCGTTCCGTGCGAGTGGCGAACAAACTGGGTTACGCCTATAAGCTCGATACGATGCTCGGCGAAGAGCCGACGGGGGTATTCTTCCGAGAACGGCCCCTTAAGCCGCGCCAGCCTTGAGGTGCTCAAGCATCGCGGCCATTTTTCCGTGCAGCATCTGCATGGCTTTCAGCGGTCGAACCATGACTCGAAACTCGCTGATTCGACCGTCTTCGGCAAAGGTCATGATATCAACACCGTTGATGAGAATGCCGTCTACGGTGCATTCAAACTCCAGTACCGCATGGCGGTCGGTGACCAGTTCCTTGGTGTAGTGAAAGCTCTCATTGAAGACGTTGAGGGCGCCCGTGAGATAGAGCACCGTGAGGTCTCGTCCTACCTGTGGTGTATGCACCACCGGTGACAGAAAAACACAGTCTTCCGTAAGAATTTCGCCCAGTTGGGAGTGATCTTGCTGGCTAACCATGTGGTGCCAGCGCTCGAGAGTATTCATGGGCGAACGATAACATCACCCTGCGTCTGCGAAAACAGACGCGGGGTGTTGAGGTGCTTTACGGAGCCAGACCCTAGCGGGCCAGATTCAAGATCCAGGCCACCAGCGCCCCGGCGTCGTCATCGTTGATCACCAGGCTGTTTCCGGGCATACCCATACCCGAGGATATCTCTCCTTCCCAGTGACTGCTCTTGGGGTCGGAGCCTTCCAGCACTATCTGCGTGAGGGTCGATACAGCTTCCGGATCGTCCCGATACTTCTGCGCCACGCTAACCCAGGCGGGGCCAATAGGCTTTAGACCGTGAGGCCCCTTGGAGCCGGTGCCGATGCTGTGACAGATGACGCATCCCGCCCCTTCAGCTAAACGCATCATGCGTACATCTTCGGCCTCCTGGGCCTGAACGGAGGCGGCTCCGGCCAGAACGCTGGCTGCTAGCAGAACAAGAACTTTATTCATGATATATACATCTCTCCCATGGTTTTTTACCGTATGCACAGTACGGGCTCTCCATTGCGCGGTCCTTGCGGTACGTCAAGGTCGCCAGACAACAGGTAGTACGTACCCGCGGTATCCATAGGCAAGATAGGATAAGAAGCGGCTAATGCATATAAGACCAAGGGATGAAACGTCCTCAACGCTGCAGCAGCGCTTGTTTCTGGAGCGCCTGAAGCAGTACTACCAGTCCTTGTCTTTATCCATCGTTGCTGTGCTGCTCAACACGGTGATCATTGCCTGGGGCCTGTGGACGCCAGACAACAGTCGCACGATCTTCGTGTGGTTTGGCGTCACCATCGTGGTCTCTGTCTATCGTTTGTCCACCATTTTCCGCTACCGGCACCAGTCCGATGAAGAGCGCGAGCGCTTCGCTTCCCGCTGGTATGTAGAAATGCTTGCCGGCGCGGGGCTGTCTGGTCTGATTTGGGGCTCGGCGGGGTATCTGCTCTTTGATTTGAGTGATGTGGGGAATCAGGCCCTGCTGGCGTTTGTCATCGCGGGCATGTGCGCGGGCAGTATTGTCAGCCTGTCTGCCTTTGTGGAAGCCGCCGCTAGCTTCCTGGCTTTGTCGTTACTGCCGTTTTTTGTGCGTCTGTTGGTGGAATGGACCACGGAAACCAACCTCATGGCGGCCATGGTCCTGCTCTATTTGATCATGATGATTGCCTTCGCCCGACGCGTGAACATCACGGTTGTCGATGGCCTCGAGATGACCTATTTGCGCTCCGAGGCCGAGCAAACTATCGAACGTCAGGCGCTCTACGATGAGTTGACGGGGCTGCCCAATCGTCGCCTGTTGCAGGACCGTCTCAGCCAGGCCATTGCCCGCTGTCGACGCCAGAACAGTCAGGCGGCCTTGATGTTTTTGGATTTGGACTTCTTCAAGCGAGTGAACGATACGCTGGGTCACAGCGCCGGCGATCAAATGTTAATCGAGGTGGCCCGGCGGATGAAAAGTCTTCTCCGGGAGGAAGACACCGCCGCCCGTCTGGGCGGTGATGAGTTCATCGCGCTCCTTACCGATATACGGGGTGACATGGAGCATGCCGTTTCCGCCATCCGTCGCCGCGGTGAGGAGTTGCGCGTGGCCATCGAACAGCCCATGGATCTGTCGGGAACGGAAGTGCATATCACTGTCAGTATCGGGGTGAGTCTCTTGCCCGCAGATTCCGACAATATTGATGACCTTCTCAAGCACGCGGATACGGCCATGTATCGGGCCAAGGACGACGGTCGAAACACCCTGCGTTTTTTCGTCGCCGACATGCAGAAGGCGTTGTTGCGTCGCATGGAAGTCGAGAAGAAGTTACGGGTAGCTTTGGATGGTGGGCAAGGGCTGCAGCTGGTCTTGCAGCCCCAGTACACCGATGACGACAAGATCTGCGGAGCCGAATGCCTGTTGCGCTGGGAATGCGATGGGGAGTTCGTGTCTCCGGCCACATTTATCCCCGTGGCCGAGGACTGTGGTCTGATTTATCGCCTGGGCGATTGGGTGATCGACGAAGCCTGTCGCATCGGGGCACTGATCTGCGCAGAACACGATCCGGGAGCCTTCTCGCTCGCCTGTAATGTCAGTCCTCGGCAGTTTCGGCAGAAGGATTTTTCCGACAAGGTGCTCACGGCTATCGACGAGCACAACCTGCCCAGGGGTTTGATCGAACTGGAGCTTACGGAGAGTTTGCTCATTGATGACGTGGACGATTCCGTGGAGAAAATGCACCGGTTACGGGAACGAGGTCTGCGCTTCTCCATCGATGATTTTGGCACCGGCTATTCGTCGCTCAGCTATCTGAAATCCCTACCCCTGGATACTCTCAAGATTGATCAGTCCTTTGTCCGCGATGTTTTGACCGATCCGGGCGATGCCAGCATCGTCAAGGCGATTATCTCCATGGCCATAACCCTGGACCTGGAGGTTATTGCCGAGGGGGTGGAAACTCGTGAGGTCCATGACTTCCTGGTGCAAGCGGGGTGCCCTCGCTTCCAGGGTTACCTTTATTCCAAGCCCTTGCCGGTAGAGGAGTTCCGCGCGCTATTGCGAACGGCTACGGCACACACTACCGCCCGCCAGACCCTTGCCTGAGGTGGTGAGAGCGCCTAGGTCGCGAAGGTAGATAAGGTCTGCTGCACGCGCCGCGCGTGTTTGCCTTCTCGCAGCACTTCCAGCAGGGACTCCATGCCCAGTTCCCCCAGATAGGCAGACAGGTGAAACACATCGGGAGACTCATCGGCGAGCAGGTCGTAGTCGCGAATGTCTTTTAGCCCTCCGTAAGCCACGGCGTCACCGATGCGACAGGCAAGATACAGGAGTACATCGGCCCGTTGATTCTCTTCGCTCCGTTCGTGAGATCCGGGCGACCAGCTCAAAAGCGTCAGGGAGTGGCGGAGGGCATCGTAGAGATCCTCGGGGAGGCCCCACTCCCGTGCCAGCATGGCGCTTAGAACGGCGGAGTTGGCCATCAGCTCTCTCTGCTGATCTTCGACTCGGGTCAACAGATCTGTTTTCGGAGCGTAGATAGTAGCCAGCTCTGGGCGAGCGGATATGAGCGCCAGATCACCCACATTGACCAGTAACGCGCGCGTAGCATAGATGGAGGGATGTTTGAGGCCCAGATGCTGGGCGTAGGCATGGGCAGCGGTGCTGGCGATATAGCTCCCGCGCCAGATGCGCATGTACGCGGACTTCTGCACGTCCGTATCGAAGTCCATGATCTGGGTGACAGCACTTTGGAGCACCAGGCCCTTAACCATGGTGGTGCCCAGGTAGGTGACCGCGTGTTCGATGCTCGAAATGGGACTGCTCAGGGCGAATGCGGCGGAGTTCACCACCCGCAGCACGTCGGCAGACAATGTCGGACTGGATAGAATTGCGTCCCGCAACTCCTCCGGATCGTCTAGTCCACTGGACAGGCGATCGACCAGTGCCGGAGGTTGTTGCACCTCGGCCACCACGGCGCGTATGTCTTCCAGTTCGGCGTCGTTAAGGTGCTCTTCTAATACGAGAAACAGGTCGGCCAGAGCTTCGGGCAGTTCGCGTTCGCTCAGGCTTTTCAGTTGGGCCGAGACCTGGGCCGCGCCGCCGACGGAGGTTTTGCTAACCGCAGCAGTGTCCTGCGGTTTCTTACCGCCTTTGTCCTTTTTACCGCCCAGCTTGAACCAGCTCATCGGTCTCTCTCCACCTTAAGCGGTGCATAGCTTACAAAACCCTTCCCGTGCTGTCGCGAAATGGCCCGCTGTTGTTCAACCACGATCAGCTGGGGATCAACAGGGTTTGCCCAGAGGGTAAATGCCGCTGATCACCTATGAAAAAGGGGCGCGAAGCCCCTTGTAGTCTGAATTCCATGGTCGCCCGTGTCGGGTTCGATGCTATTCCGTTTTGGTCTTACCGCAGGTTTGCCGCTGATCGGCGGGGAGTTTGGCGTTACCCAGTCGGCAGGCAATTAACTCGCCATAAGCCAGGGTCGCCGCTTCTAATTCTTCCCAGCTCGCTGGGGCTTCCTCGCCATCGCCCAGTACATCGATGAGCGCAACTAACAAGTCGCCGGTGCTGCTGTCATACACCTCGCCTTCGATGGCCATGCCCTGCAGATTCGCGTCCCGGGCGAGATCCGTGCTGGCGGCACCAATCACAGCACCTGCGACCAGGCCAACGGGAGTGTAGCCAATGAGACGGCGCCGTTTCTTTTTCAGATCCAGATGGGTCAGTCCAACGCGAATGTACATCACGTTAGGGCCGGGCTGATCGACAACATAGAAGTCGTCGGACAGGGGCACAGCGATACCTTTGCGCACTTCGTCGGATAGTGCCGCGAGTTCTTTCGGCTTGGCACCTTTGTAGTCGGAGTCTGGAGAGATGAATACCTCAGGCTCGTCGATCATCACCGCGTCATAGGCGGCGATTTGTTCAAAGGCGTCGTCGGAGAGATAGATGTACTCGGCGCCACCGGGATTATCCGTGGCTTTGAGGATACTGTAGTCGTCCATGAATCCCGACGTGGGCATTTCGTCGTCGGCCTGAGCTACCGTAAAAAAAGAGCCTGCGAACAACGCGCCAATCAGCGTGGCGCGTGAGAAAGATGTAAGCATGATGTTTCCCCCCTGGGGTAAGTTCGGAATGCCGATTTACTAATATATGCCGTCCACGGCAGAAGCGACACAGCGGTTAAAACAGTTAACGGCACGAAGAGACGCTAGATTATCCGAGGTTTTTCGGCGATAGCTCTTTTGGGCCCAAACAGCTTGCGACAAATCAAACGTCACCACGACCGTATTTGTTAGCATACTTTCACGTAATCGACGCTTGTCGGCAAGCGTATTGGAGATTATTTCCGTGTTTACAGGAGCTACTGCAAATGCCCTTGCGCAAAACTGATATTTTACTGGGACTTCTGTTTTGTGCCCCCGTTGGGTCCGCTTTGGCGGGACCCTGGGCGACCATTTCCGGTATCGCCGCATCCGCCGAAGATGCCACGGTGGCCGTCAATAATCCCGCCGCGATGACTCGCTTCGATGACTGGGTGATGGATGTATCTAGCTACAGCTTTTTTAGCGAGAGTAGTTTCGAGGGCACCGCCAGCGGTACGGGAGCGGTCTTTGGTTCCGATACGGAAAGCACCACGGTAATTCCATCAGCCAGCCTGGTGTTGCCCCTAAAGGAAAACCTCTGGTTTGGTCTGAGTGGCTCCGGTGTGGGCTTCTCTGACGACTTCGGAGAGGACTGGGCGGGGCGGTACTTTATTCAGGACTACACCTTGGCGTATGTCAGCGCGATCCCCAGCCTGGCTATGAAGGTTACCGACAAATTGTCGATCGCCGGTAGTGCACTGCTGACTTACACTTTGTTTGAGCAAAACAAAGCGGTGTTCAACCTCGATCCAGAGTTTGATGATGGCAGTCTGCAACTGGAGGCCGATGGATTCACTCTGGGCTATTCATTGTCGGCACTGTACGAAGTCAGCGATCGCACTCGTGTGGGTCTGGTTTATCGCAGCGAGTTGGACCCGGATCTGGACGGCGATCTCGATTTCTCCAATTTGAGCCCGAGCACCGAGGAGCGTCTCGATGAATTGGGCTTGCTCGATACCAGTGTCAGTGTCAGTAGTCGATCACCGCAGTCGATAAATCTAGGCGTCTTCCATCAATTTGAAAACGACCATCGTATCTCCGTGGACTACGTTTGGATCGACTTCAGCAATTTCGAGCTGTCGGAGTTTTACTTCGACGGCGAGGCCGTGCGTGAAAACGAAACCAAGTACGAAAACATCAATGCCCTGTCCCTGGGCTGGAATTTTCCCGTGAGTGAAAAGCTGCGGGTGGGCCTTGGCGCCTTTATTACCGATGAAATGATCGAAGACGACAATCGAACCATGTTGCTGCGGTTGGATACGGCAACATCTTATGGTGTCGGCGTGGAATATGCGGGAGAGAAGGGGCGCGTGTACTACGCGACCTTAAACTATCTTGACCTCGGTAATGCTCCGGTAACCTCGCCGGAGCTTCCCATTCTCGGAGAGATCAGCGGAGAATACACCAGCCGCGACACGATCTATCTGCAGCTGGGTATCCGCTTTGGGAAGGGGGCCTGGTAGATCGCGGCGCTTGTCCAGACGGTGACCGCGATCTACTTATCCGCTTTGGCCTAGATCTAGCTTTGGATCCAGTGCTCTCAGGCCCTAGTTAACAGCGCCGGGGACCATCACCGGTTTGGGGAACTTGGTGAAGATTTCACGCACGGCGCCATCGAGCACTTCCTGACGGTTCTCGCGCATGGAGTCCGTAACCCGGCCTGAAGCAGCACCTTCCCACACCAGTTCATTGCGTCGTGCATCGATTATGTCAATCCCCAGGGATCCTTCCGTGCGCTGAACGACTTCCTGTGTTGTTCCGTAGCCAACCCCGTAGCCACCCCAGCGACCGTAGCGTCCACGGCCATAATTTATCGTTGCGCCTGAGGAGGGTCGTGTTTCGATGGTTTCCTTACTCGACATGATGAAGTTCACAAGAAGGTCCGGGTCAGACTCAACGAGTTCTAGTCCCAGGCCCGTGAGTTGCAGCGTTGTTGAATTCATCAGCTGGGTGCTCTCCATAGAGCGCACGGTGCCGCGATCCGTAGACAGCGGTTGTAGGTAGCCGAAGGTTTCGTAGTTTTCCACGCTGAAGCCTGGCGCGGTGTTGGTGATGACCTTCGGGCCGCTACTGGAACAAGCCACCAGGCCCAGCAATAACAGGGAGCTCAATGCAGCTCTAAGGATTTTTGTGTGTTGCTGGCGTGCCATGGGGTGTCTCCGGGTCGAAATCGATGAAGCGGGCGGGAGCATTGTAGAAGCCCACCTAATTAAGAACAATGGTCTGCGATAGGGTTCTGGGGGCGTGGTAATTCAATCCGTGGATTTTGAAGCCCCGGCGGCTTCTATATGCTCTTGCTTGGCGATGTTAGGGCAGTTTATTGATGGGCGCGATTTCCTGGCTCAATCAAGCCTTTATCTACGTGAGATTGTCATTTTTGCGCAGTTCATTGATCTCGACGCTGGGTATGAGAGCAGTTTTTCGGCACCTTAGTGGTGATGCGGTATCTGTGAGGACGAAGAGCATGGGGGTTAGCTACGCGGGAGTGCGGTTCAGAGCAATGGGGTTGGCCATGCTGGCGATTTGTTTGCCAGTGCGGGCCGAGCCCGTGGACGAAGACCAGTTGGGTGCCTGGTACATGTATTTCTTCGACAAGACCTTCGACGACAGCCGCTGGGGTTTTCAAGGTGATATTCAATACCGCGACTGGGAGTTGCTCGGTGACATGGAGCAACTACTGCTGCGCGGTGGGCTGACCTACCGCCCTGAGTCCATCAGCGGCGTCTACACCCTGGGTTATGCAAACGTAACGTCGGGCGAGTTTGGCGACTCTTCCGACACGAGTACTGAGCACCGTATTTACCAGGAAGCCCTGTTGCCGCAGAAACTTGGTAAGCGTGTATACCTGCGCCATCGATTTCGCTATGAGCAGCGTTGGGTGGAAGACCAGGATTTTCGAACGCGTTTTCGTTATGCCCTGTTCGCCAACGTCCCTCTGAATCGTGACACCATGGGCAAGGGCACCTGGTATCTGGCCTGGTACAACGAAGTGTTCCTCAACGGCGAGCGCGATATAGGTGATGGACGAGAGGTGGAGATCTTCGATCGTAATCGCTTTTATCTTGGCCTGGGTCGCGGTCTCGCCCCAGGTCTAAACGTCCAGTTTGGATACATGTATCAGTACACGGACAGCATCGCGAAGGGGCAGCTTCAGTTTGGTTTGCATCACAACTTCTAAAGTATGGGCAAAATAGGCCCCGCCTTTACACCAGAACATCTGCCCGCCCCGTGGTTTGCTTTTCGCGGACTGATGCTGAAATAGCGGTGCTAGTGACTCGTTACCGGCATCACTACTTTGCTGACACCAGCGAAGCGCGGGTCGGAAGCGGCGCTGACCTGGCCCTGCCCATCGACCCAAATCAACTGCACATTGCCAAACTCGAAGAAATGCGGCTCCACGCGATAACCCATAGCGATGAGCGAATCGATGGATGACTGGGGAGGCGGAGTGCTTGGAGAGTAGGTGATCAGTTGATCGGGGATGAGTTGGTGATGAACTCGAGGTGCTGCCTGAGCTTCGTCAACACTCATGGCAAAATCCACCACGTTGGTAATGGTTTGATACACCGTGGTGAAAATCGTTGATCCCCCCATGGCGCCTACAACCATAGCTACCGAGTAGTCACCGCTTCTCTTTCCTCGCAGCAACAGGCTGGGCGCCATGGACGACAGCATGCGTTTACACGGTTCGATGGCGTTCGCTCGATCACCCACTACCCCGTAGTAGTTGGGCTTCCCGGGCGCGGCAGAGAAGTCGTCCATTTCGTTGTTCAGCAGGAACCCGGCGCCACGCACCACGACTCCTGATCCGAAATCCGTATTCAGGGTGTAGGTGTTCGATACCGCATTCCCGTGGTGATCAAGAATAGAGAAATGGGTGGTGTGTATGGGTTCTACGCCGGCTTTGACGGCAGGTGTCGGCGAAACCTGCGATGCGGAAATGCCCTCGATGCGCGAGGCCAGATAGGTTTCATCGATCAACCGGTCGATGGGAACGTCGACAAAATCAGGGTCGCCCAGATGCTGCGCGCGATCTGCAAAAATACGTTTCTCGATTTCGGCTTTTAGATGAATGAAGCGCGGGTCCATGGGGGTCGCGTTGCCGAACTCCGCGGCGAGGCGGTCGCGCATCAACAGATACTGGACGATGGCAAAGCCACCGGAGCTTGGCGGTGGCGCTGTAACCAGCGTGTAGTCACGCCAGTTTGTTAACAGAGGGGTCCGCCATCGAGCTTCGTAGGCCGCCAGATCGTCTTTACGAATAAGCCCGCCACCCTGGCGCATCTCTTTTTCGATGAGGTCTGCGGTGATACCGCCATAGAATCCGTTACGACCCTCTTCAGCGATCCGTTGCAGAGTTTTCGCCAGTTCCGGCTGGCGAAAAAGCGTACCGGTGTTTGCAGCCCCAAAGTAATCGAGAAAGTTGGTGTGCTCACCGAGGTGCCCGCGAGCATCATCGATGTAGCCCGCCAGCCAGTCGGGTGTTACAAAACCGTCTTCCGCCAGAGTGATTGCGGGTTGGAGCAGGTCCCTCCAGGGCAGATTCCCGTGGCGTTGGTGGGCCGCCCAAAGGCCGGCCACGGTACCGGGAACACCTGATGCCCGATGACCCACCAGACTCAGGTTTTCGATGACCTCACCGGCATCATCCAGATACATGTTCTGGGTGGCCGCCGCGGGCGCGGTTTCACGATAGTCGAGAAATCCCGGCTCGCCATCCATGAGCAGAGTCATAAAGCCGCCGCCGCCAATGTTGCCTGCATCGGGCAATGTTACGGCCAGCACAAATGCGACAGCGATGGTTGCATCCACGGCGTTGCCCCCGCGATTGAGGATAGCGATGCCGGCTTCCGTTGCGTGGGGTTCGGGGCTCGCGATGGCAGCGGGACCGGCCTGGGCCAGCGGTAGGCATGCCCATAGGGCAAACAAAAAAGTGGTTAGCCTTAAACGCACGATGGAAGATTTTTGCTCTCGGTGGCGGTTCAGCAAGCTTAAAGGAAAGGCTTGGGCTTGCCACCTGGTGTTATCCAGCTGCCCGCCCTATACCTTTGCGGCGCTTGAACGGCTTGAACGGCTTG
>DIYG01000054.1 GCA_002428935.1 Halieaceae bacterium UBA6060 | reverse complement strand
GGGCGCAGCCCGCTCGCGACAGCAGCTCGTACGCCGAGCCTTGGAGATGGTCGAAGCATCGCCTCATGGGCTAAGCGTTCCAATGCTTACCCAGGAACTCAAGGTTGCCCGGCGAACTCTGGAGTACGCGTTCAACGAAATCCTGGGGGTATCCCCCGCGATTTATATAAAACGCTATCGCCTACAAAAGCTGCGGGATGAGCTTGTCGAACGGCGGAAGCGGGAGCCCATTGCGAACTTGGCCAAAGGTTTCGGATTTACACATGGTGGGCAGCTGGCCTGCGATTATCGGGCTCTGTTTGGTGAGTCACCATCGAGCACGCAGCAACGAATCTTGCGCAAAGCTGACAAACCGAGGGCGATTTACCCACTTTTATAGTTTTCTTTTGCGGGCTCCCTAATACTCAAAAGACGCGACCCGGGTCGCGCTTAGGGTAAATGGGAGAACTAAACCGTGAAACGAAATTGGATACTCGGCGCTATCACCAGCGCGGCGCTTGTTGCCTGCGCTGGTCAGATCGCTGCAAAAGATGTTGTCCACGATGCCGAGCACTACGTGCTGCTCGCCCAGCACAAAGATAAGTGGAATAAGCAGGACAACGAGCTGCAAGAAAAGTTAGTCGCCCTTCGCGAGAAGCACGGCACCCCGCCCAATATCATTCACATCATGTGGGACGACACGCCCGTCGGTGAGGTGGGAATTCCGCAGCTCCAGGTCAACCGGGGTTTTAAGACCCCCAACATGAATCAATTTGCGGCGGAGGGTATTTACTTCAGCCGCATGTACACGGAGCCGTCCTGCACGCCTAGCCGAGCCGCGGTTATGACCGGCCGGCACGCCAAGCGCAACGGGATGTACAACGTTGGCTTCCCCTATGAATATGGAGGTCTGGCGGCAGAGGAGGTCACCATCGCCGAGGTCCTCAGTGAAGAGGGCTACGCCACGGCCTTTTACGGCAAGTCTCACCTGGGGGACGTAGAATCCAGCTATCTCAACAAGCAGGGTTTTGACGACGCCCACTGGACGCCGTACAACCAGGTACCGAGCTTGTACGTTCCCCGGGGCCAGCGCGGGCCGCTTACCTCGTCGGTCATGTTCCCCGAAATGTTCCCGGAAGATCCCTACGACATGGATAAGGGCTGGCGTCCCCGCGGTTATGTGTGGTCCCTAACGGGCAAAAAGGGTGGCCCGGTGAGAGAGTGGGATGAAAACGGTCTCCCACCCATGGAGGAAGAGGGCTACTACACCCTGGAACAGACCTGGCAGGACAAGACCATTGCGTTTATGCAGGAGAACGCGGCGGCGAAGAAACCTTTCTTTATTGCGTACTGGCCGAACATCAACTCATTTCTAAACATCCGCCCCACGGAGTTTCCGCGCACCAGTTCCTATGGGGTTCTGCAGGAAGGCTTGGCCAACATCGATTTGTTTGTCGCTCGCCTTACGGAAGAGCTCAAGGCGGCGGGTGTGTATGAGAACACCCTCGTGGTACTGATGGCCGACAATGGACCCATGACCCACAACGGACCGCCGGGAATGGTGGAGACCCTGTACCGGGGTGGAAAGGGCGATTACTTCGAAGGTGGCGTACGCGTTCCGGCGTTAGTGCGTTGGCCCGGTGTTATTGAACCTGGCCAACTCGTCGGCGACATCATTCACGAAACGGATTTGTTTACCACCTTCGCTACCCTGGCGGGCGCCACGGATCATATTCCCAGGGATCGAATCATCGATGGCGTCAATCAAACGGCGTTGCTCTTGATGGGGGATTCCTACAGCCGTCGAGACTACGTGCATATCTATACGGGTCCGGAGCTCGCCGCGTCGGTTAAAGGGCGGTACAAGAAACACTGGACAGGCTCCAAACCCGGATTGTCTGGGCCAGAGTTCTACGATCTCTACAATGACCCTCGAGAAATGCAGGGACAATTGCTACCCATGTTTCCGGCCAAGAGCATGTTCAATATCATGAAAACCCGGCATTTGCTCATGAAGGAGAAATACCCTGACAAAGGCCAGAATCGAGACTTCCCCTTCAAGAACATCGAAAACGCCCGTCCCGAAACCATCGAGGCGAGTAAATCCAGGGTGTTGTCAGGGGACGCTCCGTTTGATCCTTCCGAGGTGATCATGAACCTTCCGGAGTGGGATAACGTGGATCGTAGCTGGAGTCTGCAGTAAGCGTGAAGGCAAAAACGGGTGGCTCTTGCGAGGCACCCGTTTTCGTTTCTGTACCGTTTCAGAATCGGTAGGTGAAATCCACACCCCAGAGTCGCGGTGGCCCCTGCATGAAGTAGTTCAAGCTAAAGCCGCTTTGCAGGTTGATGGCGTACACGTCGTACTCTTCATCGGTCAGGTTACTCACCCAGGCGGTGATCGCATAGCGATCCGTTTCATCGGCAAAGGTTAGGCGAGCGTTCCATAGCCAATACGCTTCCTGGCCGATATCGCCGTAGTCCCCAAGACCGGGGACCACTTGATCGTTGTAGGCGCTGAACCACTGATCGTCGATGAAGGTGCCGTCGACATGGACAATGGCGCGCCACTTCTCGGTCATATCGATTTCATAGTCCGCGGCGACGTTGAAGTTGAGCTCCGGTGTGGAGACCGGCTCGTTACCTTCGAGATCCACGCCCGTGAGCACCAACTCGTTGTACTCCGCATCGATAAGGCCAAGGCCCGCCTGAAGGGTAAGAGCGTCGGTTGGCGCGGCGAGGAATTCGAGTTCAAGTCCGGCGATATCGACGCCGCCGGCATTTTCCAGGATCGCTGAAATACCCACCTGGTTCACGAACTGCTGATCCGTGTAATCGTAGTAAAACGCCGCTGCGTTCAGGCGAGCCAGGCCGTCGAGAAACTCGCCCTTATAGCCAATTTCGTAGGCATCGACGTATTCGGGGTCGGCGTAGGCCTCGTCCCCTTCGTCAAGGTACAGAAGGCCACCATTGAAGTTACCCGAGCGATAGCCGCGGGAGTAGCGAGCGTAGGTAATAGAGTTGTCCGTGAGTTGGTAGGTGAGGGCGATGGTGCCGGTCACTTCCTCTTCCGTCTCGCTCAGGGTCGGTGTGCTGGCACTGAGATCCAGTTCGCCGTGGGTCCAGGCTCCAAGGAAGCCCGCCCCGGGATTTGGCGGCAGCAGGGGAGCATCCACCCCGGTGGGGTTGCCCGGTAGGTATGACCCTTCCGTTCGAGGGTCGGCGACGATGGGCACCGGTGCGCCGGTGATTGCCGGTGGCAGTACCAGGGGGCCGCCGTTTAAACGAGATACGTTATTGAAGTCCCGGGTGATCTCGTCGTTGGTAAATCGTAGGCCCAGGTTCAGGCTCAAGCGTTCACTTAGATCCCAGTTCATATCGCCGTAAACGGCCCAGGACTCTTTGGTCAGATCCTGCTGCTGATAGATTTCGCCAAAGGTGCCGTTCTGCAGGAGCAGGGAGGCGGCCTGCCCGGGAAGGACGGGGTTCGTTACGGGTGCACCAAAGAATGAGTCGTGGAGACGGTCGATTTCGATCTGCTCGTCCGCGTAGTACACGCCGGCGATGAAGTTGAAGGGGCCGTCGAAGTTGGACTGTAGGCGCAGATCCTGGGATATGGCGTCTGTGTCAGCGGCCCAGTCGATGGCAACGATGGGGTCCCGAGTCCCGTCCACGTCGGTGTCTTGGAAGTATTCACCGTCGTACCAGCTGGTGACCGATACAATGGTGTAGTCGCCCAGATCCCAGGTTAAACGCAGATTGGCCAGGCTCAATTCCGTGTTGGACTCGCCATCCACATCGGTTGCGCCGCCACCAAACTGTGGATCGAGGGAGTCGATGCTACCCGAGATATTAAGCCCGCCGGGCCCAGTGCCCTGGCCGCGCGGAATGCCCGTGCGGGGATCGCTTTCACCGTGGGATAGCTTTAGCACCGCGTTGAAGTTGTCCGCCAAGTCCCAGTTGAGCGTGCCGCGCACGGAGAAGTTCTTGGTCTGGAACATGTCATCGCCGGTTTCGTTTTCCCACCAGCCATCGTTTTCCTTGTAGCGAAACGCAATGCGCCCCGCAGCGCTGTCACCAAGGCTGCCTTCGATGGCGCCGTTGGTTTGTACCAGGCCGTAGTCGCCGCCGCCAACGAGAAGGTAACCATTGGTCTCGGTGCCGATATCTGGTGTGCGGGTAATCAAATTAATGGCACCGCCCGTGGTGTTCTTACCGTATAGCGTGCCCTGGGGACCGCGGAGGACTTCAATGCGCTCAAGGTCGAACATGGCCAGGCCGTGAAGGAAGGTCGCACCGATGTAGGTTTCGTCCGCATAGAGACCGATGGGGCCCGCTTGACCCGCGGTGTAATCCACCATGGAGACGCCGCGGATAGCAAACAGCGGTTGAGCGTCTCCGAAAACCGTGCTGACCTGCATATTAGGCACCTGCAGGGCCACATCTGCGGGGTCCTCCCAGCCGAGGTTTTCAATATCATTGCTACCGATGGCAGAGACCGCCACGGCGACATCTTGCATGCTTTCCGAGCGTCGTTGTGCGGTCACCACAACTTCTTCAAGTTGAGCCCAGGCAGGCTCGACGCTTGCGGCGAGTATTGCGGATGCTAAAACAGTCCGACGAAACGGCATGGTGTTTCCCCCGTGCTTGCTATGTCGTTAGAGTAATGAGGTGTGGGGAAGATAGTAAATATTATAATATCTGTCAATCATAAATTATAACAAAAGTAAGTTAACAGTACTTATTAGGCGATTTAAATGCGCATATTCTATTTATGTAATAACAAAGGGACTTCAAGTTGAGTCTCTTCCACCGCCTGGAAAGCCGTTTACAGGAAGATGGGGAGCGTTATGCACAGAAGGGTAAGCGCTTCGAAGGGCTGTGGCGAAATCATCTGAACACCTCGCGGGACCTCATATTGCAGGGTCTGGCGAAAGCCCAGAGTGGGCGGGCGGTCATTCTTGGGGCCAGTGATGGAAAGGAACTGCCACTGCAGGCCCTTGTGGAGCGTTTGGATGCCGTATGCCTGGTGGACATCGACGAGGCCAGTATGCACCGCGCTCGCAATGCCCTGCCTGAGACGCTCCGCCCGCGGTGCGAACTACAGGTTGTCGATTTAACCCAGGGATGTATTCGAACGCTGTTGGACCAGGCTGAGCCTGTGTTGGCCGTTGAGAAAGGCGGAGACGTCGCCCAGGCTTTGGTCGAGGTACTGGATTCCATCAGCGCCGAGTTCCAGCCGCAGCCCTGGTTAGAACGCTGGCGAGGCAGTTACGTGGTGTCTTCCATGGTCCTTTCGCAATTGCTGCCTCTCCCAGAGCGAGTACTGTCTAAGGCTTGTGAAGCGCGCTTGGGCAGTACCCTCAATGATTTGAGCCACGGGCCTTTAACGAAAGCCCGGCAAGCTCTAGCACTGCGGCTTTTAAATCAACATATGGCGCTACTGCGCTTTCTGGCCGGCTCGTCTGCCGTCTATTTGGGGTCTGACGTCCGGCGGGAACTGGTGATGAATGCTTTGCGTCCCGCCCAAGCGCAGGTTTTGGGTGAGCGCTGTGCGAAGGCATTGATGGCGTTGGATTGGACTCGCGCGCTAGAGCAAAGGGCACCTGGCCCCCTGGGTGGTGGTCCGTTCACCGCCTGGGCGACGGCGCTGGTTGGTCGCGGTGTGTTGGCCCCGCAGGAGGAGCGTGAGTTGATGGACCTGATGGTCAATCTGGCCCAGGAGTTGGAGCCGGAGGTCGCTCGCCCCTTGCTGCCCTGCGCGTTACCGGAGCTCGTCGCAGAGGGCTTTTCCGTCCTCGATGGTCCTCATCAGTGGCGTTGGTATCTGGATCCTGTGAACTATTTCCGCGGGGGGGTGCACGGTGTAGAAGCCTGGTTGTTAAAACCTGTCCAAGATCAATGAGTCGGGTTTCGGCGTGAGCCTGGGCGCGCGGTATACTTGACTCTCAGGCCTTTGAGGATCGCTTTATGTCCGGGGATCGCATACCCGCTGTCGAGCTGACCAACACAGCTATCAACGCCGGAAGCAGCGCTGTTTCAAGCGGTGAGAAATTTACCAACGATCGCGGTATGCGGGTGATCAAGGACGGCATCAAAGCGAGTGCCGGCGGTGGTGCCCGCTTGCCCAAGCCGAAGTGGCTGAGGGCGCGGATTCACGGCGGGGAGACCTACAAGCAGGTCAAGAGCATCGTTCACGAACACCGTCTCGCCACGGTTTGCGAGGAAGCCAAGTGCCCCAACATGAGCGAGTGTTGGAGCGCAGGTACCGCCACGATCATGCTCATGGGCGATGTCTGCACTCGCGCCTGTCGCTTTTGCGCGGTAAACACCGGTAACCCTCAGGGTTGGCTGGATCAGGAAGAGCCGGACAATACGGCCCGCTCGGTACAGCTCATGGGGCTGAAGTACGTGGTTCTGACCTCGGTCAATCGCGATGATCTTGAGGATGGCGGAGCGGGGCATTACGCCGCTTGTGTACGTCGCGTGAAAGAAGTAAATCCCGATACTGCTGTAGAGGCTTTGACCCCAGATTTTCTCGGGGCTTTGGCTGATGTGGAAACAGTGGTCGATAGCGGTATCGAGGTCTTTGCGCAGAATGTGGAAACCGTACGTCGCCTAACGCACCCGGTGCGAGATCCCCGGGCCGGGTATCAGCAGACTCTGGATGTGCTGGCCCACGCAAAAGCCTATCGACCATCGGTCCTGACGAAAACGTCGCTGATGCTGGGGCTTGGCGAGAGTGACGAAGAGATTCTTGAAGCTCTCGATGATCTGCGAGCCGCAAAGGTCGATATTGTCACCTTTGGTCAGTACCTGCAGCCCACGGCGCATCATTACCCTATCGATCGTTACGTCACCCCCGAGCAGTTTGCGGAGTATCGCGAATGGGGCTTAGAACGGGGCTTTTTAGAGGTTGTTTCGGGAGTGCTGGTGCGCTCAAGTTACCGTGCGGAGCAGGTTCTTGAGAAGAATAATGTGGGTCTCGGTGGTTGAGGGTTGTGGTACGGGAACCCACCCGAAAAGCTAAAAGTTATAAAAAATCTGGGTCGTAACGACCACAAAAAACGGGCCCGATAGACCCGCTCTTCGCAACACCTACTTTTCTGATTTACATATTCGCTTCAGCGCGGGCTTTCAAGCCGAGCAATCCGTCGTGAATCTGTCGCCCCCAGGCGTTGAAGTTTCGTCGCACCTCGGCAAAGTTGGTCACGCTGTTGTTGATACCCCAGTTGGAGTTGTTGCTGTTGCGGGTGTCTTTGATGATGGCGAGTACTTCGCCGCTGTCCCCGTCGGCCAGCATGATCGAGATAGACATGCCGCCGCCACCTTCCGTGTACACCCGGGTCCGTCCCGCCGTTCGTGACGCCGCATCATCTTTCGGGCCGGAGGGCGCGATAGACGTCAGCATTGCTTCTATCGTGAGCACATCATCGCCACCGGTTTCGCTTATTTCAAAGGCGTCACCATCGGCGAGCTCTTTGCTCATGGATTCGTGGAACGCTTCCTGGAGCTTCTGTTTATCGCTATCGGTCAGTTGCCATTCCGTGTTGTAGCGATTGACCGCACTGGTCGATGCGTTGGACTGGATGATTTCCACGTTATCCACATCCAGTGGCGCGATATACACCTTCGTGTAGCGACCGTAGTCCCCATAGGGATCTACATAGGCGAGGTCCGAGCGGGCATTTTCCACCTTGGTCAGACTTCCGCCCATGATGGTCTCGGCGTCATCCCCGGAGGGTATCGTCGGGTCCGACGAGCAGCCGAGGAGTACCAGCAGGGGAAGGGCCGTGCTGGTGGCGAGATTTCTGAATTGTTTTCCTAAGGCCATGGATTTTCTCCCCCGAAGTAAATGTTCTAACAATCGTGGTGCCAAGTGTGCCAGCCTTTTGCGTCGTTGCAAGTCCCTGATCCCGTCATGGCTTCGCCATGGGAGCGTCGCCAACCGATGGTTATACTCCGCTTTTTGCTGAGAGCCTGGGTCATGGCAGCGAAATTCAATCGTGTTGGGGTCGTCGGTCGAAGCCGGCAGGCGGGTCTGGAGGCGGTCCTTGCGGAGCTTCTCGCCACCCTATCTAGCGCCGGCGCCGAGGTCATGCTGGAAGATCGCTATGCAGACCTCACGGCTCGAGGCTATGAGCTCCACGACCGCGAGGCCATCGGCGCTGGGGCAGATCTGATCATCGTTCTCGGTGGTGATGGATCCATGCTCAGCGCGGCCCGTACATTACTTCCCTTTGGGAAACCCATGCTCGGAATCAACCGAGGGCGCCTGGGCTTCCTTACGGATATAAGCCCGGACTCCCTGAAAGAGCAGATTGCGCAAGTACTCGATGGTCAGTTCAGCACCGAGGAGCGATTTCTCCTGGACGTTTGTGTGCGCCGGGAAGGAGAAAACGTGGCGGAAGGGGACGCCCTCAATGACGTGGTGGTTAACTCAGGAACCACGGCCCAGATGATCGAGATGGAGCTTTATATCGACGGCGAGTTTGTGAACCGTCAACGTGCCGACGGCTTGATTGTCTCGACCCCCACAGGCTCCACGGCCTATTCGCTATCGGGAGGTGGTCCCATCATGCATCCGGCTTTGGACGCCCTCCTGGTGCTGCCCATGTTTCCCCACGCGTTGTCTAGCCGACCGATCGTCATTCGTGGCGACAGTGAGATTCGCATCGATGTCCTCGCCCGGAACCGGATTCATCCCCCGGTTACCTGCGATGGTCAGGTGAACATGACGGCGCGACCGGGCGACTCGGTGGTGTTGCGGCGCAATCCTGCGGTCCTAACCCTGCTCCATCCTCCGGGCTACAGTTTCTACGCCAGCTGTAGGGACAAGCTGCAGTGGAGCGGGGCTCTGGTTACCTGATGAGCTTTGAACTCTATCGGGGTACGCTCGATGAGGACCTTCGCCCCCTGAGTGCGGTTTTGTGGCAGCAGCAACTGCCCCATCGCATCGTCGAGGATGGTGGAGATCAGGTCCTGCAATTACAGCGAAACGAGGATCTGCCAAAGGCCCAGGAGGTGTTGCGGCGGTGGCAGCGTGGAGACCTCAAGGTGGCGGTTCGTTATCACCGCGCAGCGCCTTTGCAACTGCGGCTACTACCCTTGTTCGCTCAGGTGCCAGTCACTTTGATCCTTATCAGCGTAAGCACTGTTGGCTTTTTGCTGATCTACGCGGGGGCCCCGGTTTCCTGGGTGTCCTGGTTAAGTTACGAACCCTTTACCCTGGTCAACGGTCGGCCCGCGTTCGGCGATGGCAGCGGTCAGCTTTGGCGTTTGATCACTCCCGTATTTATACACTTCGGTTGGATGCACATCGTGTTCAACAGCCTCTGGTGCTGGGAGCTCGGTAAGCGCATCGAAGCAACGTTGGGTAGTTTGAATATGGCCGGGCTGTTTTTGGTCACGGCGATACTGTCCAACACAGCGCAGCATCAGGTCTCAGGACCGGTACTGTTTGGAGGCTTGTCAGGGGTTGTTTACGGACTGCTCGGTTTTGCCTGGGTCGCGGGTCGCGTTAATCCCGCCTGGCGACAACTCGCACCGGCAACGCCGATCATGTTGTTCATGGTGGGCTGGTTGGTGATCTGTTTGCTGGGCGTGGTGGACGTATTGGGTTTTTCCGTTGCCAATGCGGCCCACGTGGGTGGCTTGGGGAGCGGTGCACTCATTGGTCTGGTATTTGCGCTCGCTTATCGCCGCAGCGTTTGACCCATCCTTTGGGCCTCGGAGCGTCGTGGCTTTTGCCCCCAGCCACGTATAATCCCCCGCCGATTCGTCGGAGACACCATGGACTACGAAACACTTATTGATCGCCTCAGCCCGGAGCTCGTTGAGCGATTGCGCCGAGGCATTGAAACGGGCCGCTGGCCCGACGGCAAGGCTCTCACGGAGGAGCAGCGGGCCCACAGCCTGCAGGCGATCATTGCCTGGGATGCTCGTCATAAGCCCGAAAGTGAGCGGGTTGGCTTTATCGATAAGGGCGCTAAAGCCGACAAAAGCTCATCTACCGAGGGAGAGGCGGCCCTCCGTTGGGTACAAGAGCAGAATGACCACGAGCGGTCTGGAGAGTAGCTATGGAAGGTAACCTGCGCAAAATGCGCACCAAACTGCTCGATGGTCTGGCCAACTACGAGCTGCCCCTTAGCGATGAACACGTACCCCTGAACGAGGTGATCGGTAAGTCTGTCTCCTTAAGTTACCTGGGTCTGATCAATTGCACCCACTGCGGGCGGAAGACCAAGAAGAGCTTCAACCAGGGCTATTGCTACCCGTGTTTTCAGCGTCTGGCGCAGTGTGACTCCTGTATTGTCAGCCCGCAGAAGTGTCACTACCACGAAGGCACCTGCCGGGAGCCTGCCTGGGGCGACGAGCACTGCATGATCGATCACTTCGTCTACCTTGCGAACACCTCCGGTCTGAAGGTTGGTATCACCCGTGGCAGTCAGGTGCCCACCCGTTGGATCGACCAGGGAGCGACCCAGGCAATGCCCATATTTCGCGTTGCGAGTCGCCTGGATTCGGGTCTGGTGGAAACCACCTTTGCCGAGCACGTGGCCGATAAGACGGCTTGGCAGCGGATGCTCAAAGGCGCCAGTGAACCTCGGGATTTGCCTGTTGAACGACAGCATCTGATGGATATCTGCGCTGACGCCATTCGTGCCTTGCAGCAGGAGCGAGGACTTGATGCCATAACGGTTTTGGAGGATCAGTCCGTTACGGAAATCGATTACCCCGTGCTGACTTATCCCAGCAAAGTAAAGTCCATGACCTTCGATAAGCTGCCCGAGGTTTCCGGCATTCTTCAGGGAATCAAAGGCCAGTATCTGATCTTGGATTCCGGTGTGATCAACATTCGTCGTCACGCAGGCTATCGCGTGGCCTTTTCCGTGACCGCCTAACCCCTGGGAACAATCAACATGCGTGACGCCCAGCCTAGAACTATCTATCTGCGGGACTACGAACCACCGGCCTTTCACGTACCCCGGGTCGAGCTGCATTTCGATCTCCGGGACGAGGGCACGATCGTTGACGCGCGTCTGCATTTTGAGCGGAGGGAAGGTGCCGTCCCAGACGCGCCGCTGGAACTGTTTGGCGTGGACCTGGAAACCCTGGCCATGAGCTTGGATGGCGCCCCCCTCAGCGATGAGCGACAGACAAGAGATGGGGAGGTTCTGCGCTTACGTGACATGCCCGCATCAGGCGTGTTGGAGACACGAGTGCGTATCCAGCCCCAGGACAATACGTCCTTGGAAGGGCTCTATCGTTCTCGCGGTTTGTTTTGCACCCAGTGCGAGGCCGAAGGGTTTCGGAAAATCACCTGGTTCCCCGATCGCCCCGATGTGATGTCAACCTACCGGGTCACCATCGATGCGGACCAGAGTGCCTGTCCGGTGTTGCTCTGTAATGGCAACCTCATGGCCACCGAAGTCCTGGACCAGGGCCGTCATCGCAGCATATGGGAAGATCCCTTTCCCAAGCCCAGCTATCTATTTGCTCTGGTGGCCGGTGACCTGGCCCAGGTTGAGGACAGCTTCACCACCATGAGTGGACGCGAAGTTCGTCTGCTTATTCTCGTGGAGGAGAAGGACCTGCCAAAGTGCGGCCATGCCATGGATTCCCTGAAGCGGGCCATGCGTTGGGACGAGGAGCGCTTTGGCCGGGAGTACGATCTGGATGTTTTTCATATCGTCGCTGTTGATGACTTCAACATGGGTGCTATGGAGAACAAGAGTCTCAACATCTTTAACACCTCCTGCGTGTTAGCCGATCCCGTAACGACGACGGACCTCGGTTACCAACGGGTCGAAGCCATCGTGGCCCACGAATATTTTCACAACTGGTCTGGGAACCGGGTGACCTGTCGCGATTGGTTCCAGCTCAGTTTGAAAGAGGGCTTTACGGTGTTTCGCGACGCGGAGTTTTCCGCCGACATGGGTAGCCGGGCTCTGAAACGTGTTGAGGATGCGGGGGTGATGCGCACCTTGCAGTTTGCCGAAGATGCGGGGCCTATGGCGCATCCCGTGCAGCCAGCTTCCTTTATCGAGATTTCCAACTTCTACACCCTGACGGTGTACGAAAAGGGTGCTGAGGTTGTCCGTATGCTCCATACCCTTCTCGGTGAGGAAGGTTTTCGAGCCGGCAGCGATTTGTATTTCGATCGTCACGACGGTCAGGCCGTTACCTGCGATGATTTTGTTGCGGCTATGGAAGACGCGACAGGGCACGATCTGACGGATTTCAAACGTTGGTATGCCCAGGCCGGTACGCCGCAGCTCAAGGTCCGAGACCGTTGGGACGAGGACGCAAGCACCTACACTATGACGGTAACGCAGCACACGCCGCCGACACCGGGGCAGACAGAAAAAGATCCGCTGGTGATTCCCCTGGCGATGGGGCTCCTGGGTGATGCGGGGAACCTGCGCCTTAGCCTTGAGGGTGAGCCGCCGCAGACCGAGAGCGCCGATAACACGCACCGGGTGTTACTCATAGATCAGGCGGAACAACAGTTTTCCTTCACGGGTCTCCCGGAGCGCCCCACGCCGGCCTTGCTAAGGAGCTTCTCCGCCCCCGTGCGCGTGGACTATCCCTACACGCGGGGACAGCTCTTGGCCCTGGCCAGCCGCGACGACGACGGCTTTGTGCGTTGGGATGCCATGCAACAGCTCATGGTTGGCGCATTGACCGATCTCCAGGAAGGTGGGGAAACTCTGGATACCCATCTGCGGGCGGCTGTGGAGGCCATTGTCGACGCGCCAGCGGACCCTGCGATTGCCGCGGACATGTTGCGCATTCCCTCGGAGACCTATCTTGCCGAGTTGGCAAGTCATAGCGGCGGTGTGGATCCCCACGCTATCTTCGCTGCCCGGGAGGGCCTGCGAGGACAGTTGGCCCAGGCCCTCGGCAATCGCTGGCGGGACCTGTTTGACGCGTACCGCGTAAGAGAGCCCTATGTCGCTGAAGGCTCGCAGATTGGTCGCCGTTCCCTGGCGAGCATTGCTCTGGACTATTGGGCGACGGCCGGTGAGGCGGGGCTTTCCCTGGTGGAAGAGGTATATCACACCAGCGATAACCTAACGGAGCGTCTCGTCGCCCTGCGGTGCCTTATTCGCCTTGCTGATGAGCAGCGCTACGAGGGCGTTCTCCATGACTTCTATGAGCGGTTTCACCAGGAGAGTTTGGCGTTGAACCACTGGTTTCAGCTCCAGGGGGAAAGCCCCCGGGGTGACGCTATCGCCCGGGTGAGAAAGCTGCTCTCCCATGAAGCATACGATTCCAATAATCCCAACAAGATTCGCGCCCTCATTGGCAGCTTTGCCAATATCAATGCGGTGAGCTTCCACCGCCAGGATGGAGCGGGCTATGCGATTTTGGGCGAGGTGATTGAAGCTCTAAATGAGCGCAACCCGCAAATCGCCTCGCGCTTGCTCACACCCCTGACCCGGTGGCGGAACTATCCAGAAGGCGGCACGGCGATGCGTGGGGAGCTGGAACGGCTAGCTGCTTTGCCCGCTTTGTCTCGCGATGTCTACGAGGTGATCAGCAAGTCATTGGCTGAGGTATAGCGGCGGGAGCGCCGACGCGTCCTCGCCGGTTTTCATGGCCTGGGTGTTTGCGGCGCGAATTGCCGTGGCTAGTGCTTCACCATCCCAGGCAACCATGGCTTCGCCGCCATAAAGCGCCGTTTCAAGTTCTCTCACGGCGGCTTCCAGGGCCGGGTTTTGCTGCTCTCGAAGCCAAGGGCCCAGACCATCCTGGCTGCCCTGGCCCCGGACCCAGGCGAGGAGTTCGCGCCGGCTGCCTTTGGCATCATTCGCCCGACAGGCATTGAGTAAGGCTTTGGGCGAGCTGCGCTCCGTGGGGGCCTCAGTCTTGGCTTCGGACCGGCGGGCACTACGCCACCACCAAAGACTGGTCAGCAACCAACCCAAGGCACAAAAGGCCGTAATCCAGGGCCATAAACCTGGTACGTGAGCCGTTGCCGTGGCGGGGGTGGGAACTTGCGTGGCGTTTAAGGTTTCCGTCGTTGAAGTCACGGCGTTGGGGAGTACCCGCAGGCGGCGAGGGGGTAGGCGGGCGATGCGAAGGGTATCCGTTGAGGTATCCCACCACGGCACTTCTACGGCGGGTAATTCGTAGTCTCCATCA
>DIYG01000176.1 GCA_002428935.1 Halieaceae bacterium UBA6060 | reverse complement strand
CAGGAGCCGCCGCCGGGGCCGCCTTTGCAGCAGGCTGGGCGGCTTCGGCGCGGCTCATGAAGGCCACCACGTCTTCTTTGGTGATGCGCCCGCCTTTACCCGTGCCGGCAATGGCCGCCGGGTCAAGTTTGTGTTCCTCGACCAACTGCCGGGCGGCAGGCCCCATATCAACGGCCCCCGTCGTTTCCGGCTTTGCTGCCTCGGGTTCGGCGGTCTCCGTCGCGGGGGCGGCGCTGGCGGTGGCATCTACTGCGCCTTCGACGAGTACCGCCAGGAGCGCTTCACTTTCGATGGTTTCACCTTCCGCCACGTGAATCGTCTGCAACACGCCGTCAGCCGGGGCCACAACCTCCATGACGACCTTGTCCGTTTCGATTTCAACGATCAACTCATCCCGTTGCACCGACTCCCCTTCCTGCTTGTGCCAGGCGGCGACTTCGCCGTCCGCCACGGACTCGGGAAATGCGGGAGCTTTGATTTCAATAGCCATTATCTTTCCTTATAAACGGCCCGCGATCATGCGGGGCTGCTTCCCAGGTCCAGGGCCTGGTTAATAAATGCTTCCTGTTGTTCCAAATGCAAGGCCATATAACCTGCGGCGGGCGCGGCGGATGCCTCTCGCCCTGCATAGCTGAGGTAAATGTTGGGGTTGTGCGCCGCCATAACCCGGCGCATGTGATGCTGACTGGAATACCAGGCGCCCTGATTCATGGGTTCTTCCTGACACCAGATGGCATCTTTGACATTCGGGTACGCGCCCAGGACTTGCAAGAGTTCCGCCTCGGGGAATGGGTACAACTGCTCAAGGCGAATGATGGCAATGTTGTCGATGCCTCGTTCACGGCGAGCAGCGCGCAAGTCGTAGAAGACTTTTCCGGAGCACAAAATGACTCGCTTCACCGCCGCCTTATCCAGGTCATCGGTCTCGTCTAGCACGTTGTAAAAACGCCCCTCGGCGAGATCTTCCAGGGTCGACACCGCTTCTTTATGGCGAAGCAAGCTTTTGGGCGACATCACTACCAGGGGCTTACGCAAAGGCCGTATGGCCTGCCGGCGCAGCATATGAAACACCTGGGCGGGCGTGGTGGGCACACACACTTGGATATTGTGTTCCGCACAGAGCTGCAGGAATCGCTCCAGGCGCGCCGAGCTGTGCTCCGGCCCCTGACCTTCATAACCGTGGGGCAGGAGCATGGTTAGGCCGCAGAGCCGCGTCCACTTGTGCTCACCGCTGGTTATGAATTGGTCGATGACCACCTGCGCGCCGTTGGCAAAATCGCCGAACTGCGCCTCCCAAACCACCAGGCCCGTCGGCGACGTGGTGGAGTAGCCGTATTCAAAGGCCAGCACGGCCTCTTCAGACAGCAGGGAATCGTAGATAACAAAGCTTGCCTGGTCTTCGCTGACATGCTGGAGGGGGATCAAGCAGCCCTCGTCGCGTTGGTTGTGGAGCACCGCATGGCGATGAGAAAACGTGCCTCGACCCACATCCTGCCCCGTGATGCGAACGTGATAGCCCGCTTCTAAAAGGCTGGCGTAGGCCAGGGTTTCCGCAAACCCCCAGTTCAATGGCATGGCCCCGGCAGCCATTTTGCGCCGGTCTTCCAGAATCTTGTTGACCTGTCGCTGGAGAGGGAAATTGTCCGGCGTCATGTTCGTGTCGTGAGCCAGAGTCTGCAAATGCTGCAAATCCATACCCGTTTCGCAGTGCAGGGTCCACTCGTGACCGAGGTACGGTGTCCAGTCCACAAACAGCGTGGTGTTGGGCTCCGATACAAGACTGGAAACCAGGGGCTCATCACGATCCAGAGATTCACGATAGCCATCTACGAGCTGTTGATCCTCCTCTTCCGTGACCACGCCGGCCTCGATGAGGCGCCGGGCGTAGATATCGCGGGTCGTAGGATGCTTGCGAATGGCCTGGTACATGGCCGGCTGGGTTACGGACGGCTCATCGGCCTCATTATGTCCACGGCGTCGATAGCAGACCAGGTCGATGACCACATCACGCTTAAATTCGTTGCGATAGTCGATGGCCATTTGCGTGACGAATAGCACTGCCTGGGGATCATCGGCATTGACGTGGAAGATCGGTGCCTGAACCATCTTCGCCACGTCGGTGCAGTATTCCGTGGAGCGCGCATCTTCTCGACGGCTGGTGGTAAAGCCCACCTGGTTGTTCAATACGATGTGTACGGTACCGCCCGTCTTGTAGGCGCGGGTTTGGGACATCTGGAAGGTTTCCATGACCACGCCCTGACCGGCGAAGGCGGCATCACCATGGATAACGATGGGCCATACGCTATCGCCCACGGGATCGCTGCGCCGCTCCTGGCGGGCCCGTACGGAGCCTTCCACCACCGGCGACACAATCTCCAGGTGCGAGGGGTTAAAGGCCAGGGCCAAATGCACCTCGCCGCCGGGAGTCATTACATTCGATGAGAATCCCTGGTGATACTTAACGTCACCGGAGCTTTCATAGGTGGCCCGACCCTCAAATTCCGCAAACAACTCCGAGGGCATCTTGCCGAGGATATTGACCAGTACGTTGAGGCGCCCGCGGTGAGCCATGCCGATGACGATTTCTTTGGCACCGTAACCACCGATGCGTTGGATCATCTCCGCGAGCATGGGGATCAGGCTTTCTCCCCCCTCGAGACCAAAGCGCTTGGTGCCGGGAAACTTCGAGCCCAGGGATTTTTCCAGACCGTCGGCCTTGATCAGACGACGGAGAATCTGCCGTTGCACATCCGGCCCGTAATCGGGAGCCGAGCGCACGGATTCCATCCGCGACATGATCCACTGCCGCTGCTCCGTGTCCACGATATGCATGAACTCCGTGCCCACGGTGTGACAGTAGGTTTTCTCCAGCGCGCCGATAATCTCCTGGAGCGTTGCCGCGTCGTGACCGATCTTCAGACTGCCTACCTGGAAGGTGGTTTCCAGATCCGCGACCGACAGCTCGTGAAAACCCAGATCCAGATCCACGGGAAGTTCACGCTGGGCCAAACCCAGGGGGTCGAGCATGGCTTTCTGATGCCCCCGTTGACGGTATGCGGAGATAAGAGCCAGAACCTTGACCTGCTTTTGTTCCCGCTGCGTCGCCTGGCTGTCGTGGGCGACGGTAGCTTCCGTGCGCACACGCATCTTGCTGATGCGGGCGAAACGCTCGCGCACGGTGCTGTGAGGCACGTCGTCAATGAGGGAGGTCTTGGTTTCGACGCGCGGAAGCTTGTCGAAGTAATCACGCCATTGCTCGGGCACGGCGTTGGGGTCAATGAGATAGCTTTCGTACAGATCTTCCACGTACGTGGCATTACCGCCAGCGATATGCGAGCTGCGTCGAAACAGCTCCATAGAACTTTCGTGCATGCTTCCCCCTAAACGAGCCGCCCAGCGGATCGATCGATGCGAACCCGACGGTACGAACCAGTCTACTTGGAAGTCGTTAGACGAAGCTTTCAGACCGAGCTTTCGGACCAGCTTTCAGACCAAGGGCACCGTCGCACCGCGAACGCCGCCAGCGAACGGGCGGCGCGAGGGCGCTAGTATGCCAGCAAAGGCCTTTGCCTAGAACCCATTGGGCTCGGTTTACACCCTCCTTTTGGCGAATATGGGCGAAGTTTTCCCACCATATCGCCGGAATTCGCCCCCAATTCATGGGGCTATCCCATTAGGCCGCGCGCTTGAGCAACATGCTGCGGATATGACCAATGGCCCGGGTGGGGTTCAAGCCCTTGGGGCAAACATTTACGCAGTTCTGAATACCATGGCAGCGGAATACGCTGAAGGGGTCATCCAGGCGTGCCAGGCGCTCTTCCGTCGCCAGATCGCGACTGTCCGCGAGGAAACGGTAGGACTGGAGAAGACCGGCCGGGCCGACAAAGCGATCAGGGTTCCACCAAAAAGACGGACAGCTCGTGGAACAGCAAGCGCACAGGATGCACTCGTAGAGGCCATCGAGTTTGGCCCGGTCTTCCGGCGTTTGCAGACGCTCGATGGCGGGCGCCGGAGTATCGTTCTGCAGATAGGGCTGAACCTTTTCGTACTGGGCGTAGAACAGGCTCATATCAACAACGAGATCGCGAATCACCGGCAACCCCGGTAAGGGGCGAATGACCAGCTTGTTACCTTTGACGGAATCGGACAACGGGGTGATGCAAGCCAAACCGTTCTTACCGTTCATATTCAGACCGTCAGAACCGCATACCCCTTCCCGGCATGAGCGTCGATAGGTCACGGTTGGGTCCTGCTGGGCCTTGATGAGTTCCAGCACGTCGAGGACCATGAGGTCCTTGCCACCCGTATCGACCTCAAAGTCCTCCATGGAAGGCTCGGCGTCCTGCTCCGGGTTGTAGCGATAAATGCTGACCTGCAACATGTAATGACTCCCTGTCGTCACACTTCCCTGGCCGGGAACAATCGATCAATAAGTACGAATCTTCGGTTGGAACGCGTCCATGGTCTTCGGTGCGAAGTTCACACCGCGCTTGCCAAGACGCTTCTCCGTCGGGAAATACACGGAATGACACAACCAGTTATCGTCATCCCGATCCTGATAGTCTTCCCGCGCATGGGCACCGCGGCTTTCCGTGCGCTGCTCCGCCGAAATGGCCGTCGATTCCGCCACCTCAAAAAGATTCTGTAGCTCAAGGGCCTCAATGCGCGCGGTGTTAAACGCCTGAGTTTTGTCGGCCACGCCCACCGCTTCGATGCGCGGGCGCAGCGCCGCAAGGTGTTCGATCCCCTCGCGCATGAAATCACCCTTGCGGAACACACCGAAGTGATTCTGCATGATGTTTTGCAGTTCCTTGCGCAGGGAGGCAACGCTTTCATCCACGGGCGCCGCTTCGAGCTTCGCCAGACGAGCATTGGCCTCTTCGAGATCGCTTTGGGTGGGATCACGCACTTCGATGCCCGAACGCATGGCCTCCTCAAGGAAGAGACCCGTGGCACGTCCAAACACCACCAGATCCAGCAGGGAGTTACCGCCGAGACGGTTGGCACCGTGGACCGACACGCAAGCCGCTTCTCCGCAGGCGTAAAGACCGGGGATAACCTGATCCGCGCCACTGCCATCGATAGTGAGAGCCTGACCGTGAATATTGGTGGGTATACCGCCCATCATATAGTGACAGGTGGGGACTACGGGAATAGGTTCCTTCACCGGGTCGGCGTGGGCAAAGGTACGAGAGAGTTCCAAAATCCCGGGCAAGCGGCTTTCGAGCACTTCCTCGCCCAGATGATCGAGCTTCAGGAATACGTGGTCGCCCTCGGGGCCACAGCCTCGACCTTCGAGAATCTCCAGAACCATAGACCGCGCCACCACGTCTCGACCTGCGAGATCCTTGGCATTGGGCGCGTAGCGCTCCATGAAGCGCTCGCCATCTTTATTGATGAGGTATCCGCCCTCACCCCGGCAGCCTTCCGTAACCAGGGTTCCAGCGCCGTGGATCCCCGTGGGGTGGAACTGCCACATCTCCATGTCTTGCATGGGGAAACCGGCCCGCAGGGCCATACCAATTCCATCGCCCGTGTTGATATGGGCGTTGGTGGTGGATGCGTAAATCCGCCCCGCGCCGCCCGTGGCAAATACCGTGGCTTTGGACTTAACGAAGACCACTTCTCCGGTTTCAATGCTCAGGGCCGTGACCCCTACGACGGCACCGTCCTGGTTTTTCACCAGGTCGATGGCGAACCACTCATTGAGAAACACGGTCTTGTTCTTGACGTTGTTCTGATAGAGCGTGTGCAGCAGCGCATGCCCGGTGCGATCCGCTGCAGCGCAGGTTCGAGCCGCCTGGCCACCTTCACCGAAGTTTTTCGACTGTCCGCCGAAGGGGCGTTGATAGATGCGACCTTCTTCCGTGCGGGAAAACGGCAGGCCCATGTGCTCCAGCTCAAAGATCGCCTCGGGGCCGACGGAGGTCATGTACTCGATGGCGTCCTGATCGCCGATGTAGTCCGAGCCCTTGACCGTGTCATACATATGCCATCGCCAGTCATCGTTGGGGTCGGCACTGGCAATGGCGCAGGTTATCCCGCCCTGAGCGGAAACGGTGTGCGACCGGGTGGGAAAGACCTTGGATATGACCGCAGTCTTGTAACCCGACTGGGCCAGTTGGAGGGAAGCGCGCATACCCGCGCCACCGCCGCCTACTATCACGCCATCAAAGGAAATCGTGCGCATGGACTCGTGTCTCTCCCTGAACTCTTACCACCCTGCAAAAGCGCGGGCGTTTGTTGTAACGATTAAGCCTGGCTTTACCCAGGGTCCGGCGCTGCTTGTCAGCTCCAAATGATCTGCACCGCCCAGATCACGTAGATCACCAGCGACAAGGAGGTGATCAGCTGAAAGCTAATGCGCAGCAAGTTGCCCTTGTTCCCCAGCAACCGCTCCGTGAGATAATCCGTAAACACCCCCCACATTCCGATCCAGGCATGGGCTGCGAGGGACAGGGCCGCCATCAATGCAAAGACCTTCATCCAGGTCTGGTCAAAGAGGGAGCGCCACTCTAGGTACGACACGCCACCCAGCAGCTTGCTGGCTATAAATACGAAAAACGCCAGAAGGATAACGGCTGTGACACGCTGTACCAACCAGTCGGACAGACCTGAACGGGAAAGACTCGTAACGGCAGTTACCATATTGCGACTCCTGTGAGCAGTGCACCCAGAACAGTCAGGGTGATGACGATACGCGCACCAAGCACGCCCCCTTCCATGGTCTCACCGATACCAAAGTCCATGATCAGGTGACGCACGCCCGCGACGCTGTGATAAATCAGGGCGACGGAGATACCCCAGGCGACGAATTTCACCAGAGGATTGCCCATGAGGTCGGCCAGGGTGCTAAAGCCGGCAGGGCTGGCGAGGCTGACATCCAACGCCCAGAGCAGTAGAAACGAAGCGACCACCAAAATTACGCCGCTAATTCGGTGCGTAATCGATGTGTAAGCGGTTATTGGCAAGCGAATGGTGCCAATATCGAGGTTGACCGGGCGATTGTCTTTCACGGGAAGGGGGCTCCTGGCGTCGGCTGGAACTCGCAGGGAGGCCGGAGCAGCACAAAAACACCACTCATAGTAGACCCCCCCGAAAAATCACGCGCGAGTATAGAGACTCGATCAGACCCTTGCAATTGACGTTGGTCAAACAGACTCGCGGCGGAATTTTCTGCAATGTGGACAAGGTACGGGACCTTAATTGACAAACGTTGGCCACTCTCTATAGTTGGCCACCCCACTGAGCTTGCGCGGGATTTCCCATGAGTGAAAAGAAAGCCACCCTCACCATAGATGGCATCGAGGGCGCTGTTGAGCTGCCCGTCTATTCGGGCTCCATCGGACCTGATGTCGTTGATGTTGGCGGCTTAACAAGTAAGGGCCTCTTTACCTACGACCCTGGCTTTGTATCTACAGCAGCCTGCGAGTCGGAGATTACCTATATCGATGGCGGCAAGGGCGTACTCCTGCACCGCGGTTATCCCATCGATCAACTGGCGGCCCATTCGGACTACCTTGAGACCTGCTACCTGCTGCTCTACGGCGAATTGCCCGACGCCGAGCAAAAGGAACGCTTCGTCAGCATCGTGCACAACCATACGATGGTCCACGAGCAGATTCGAACCTTCTTCAACGGCTTCCGCCGCGATGCTCACCCCATGGCCATCATGTGCGGTGTGGTCGGCGCCCTTTCCGCCTTCTATCACGATTCCCTGGACATCGCCGATGAGCATCACCGGCAAGTGGCCGCGTTCCGTTTGATTGCGAAGATGCCCACCCTGGCTGCCATGAGCTTTAAGTTCTCCATCGGTCAGCCGTTCATGTACCCGGACAACAACCTGAACTACGCCGAGAACTTTCTCCACATGATGTTCGGCACCCCTTGCGAGGCGAGCAACGTCTCCCCGGTACTTGCCAAGGCCATGGATCGAATTTTCCTCCTCCACGCGGACCACGAGCAAAACGCTTCTACCTCGACGGTACGCCTGGCGGGCTCCTCCGGAGCAAACCCCTTCGCCTGTATCGCCGCCGGTATCGCAGCTCTGTGGGGCCCGTCCCATGGCGGTGCCAATGAAGCCGTTCTGAACATGCTCGAGGAAATCGGTGACGTATCGCGCATTGACGAATATGTCGCCCGGGCAAAAGACAAGGACGACCCCTTCCGCCTCATGGGCTTTGGCCACCGGGTTTACAAGAACTTCGACCCTCGCGCCAAGGTCATGAAAGAATCCGCCGACGAAGTGCTGGCGGAGCTGGGTCTCGAGGATGATCCCCTGTTGGCAATCGCCAAACGGTTGGAGGAAATCGCCCTTGAGGATGAGTACTTCATCGAGAAGAAGCTCTATCCCAATGTCGACTTCTATTCCGGCATTATCCTCAAAGCCATAGGCATACCCACCAGCATGTTTACGGTAATCTTTGCCGTAGGTCGCACCGTGGGCTGGATCGCTCACTGGAACGAGATGATTTCCGGCAGCTACCGTATCGGTCGTCCGCGTCAACTTTACACCGGTCACGAGCAACGGGATTTCGTTCCCCTGGAACAACGCGGCTGATATCCGCCGCCGTGAGGCGGCCTACTACCCACAACAAGCTCGATAAAAATCGACCGAAAGAGGCGCCATGCCGGCAGCAGCAACCACCACAAACGAGGTCTATCTCACCGGGACGGGCCTCTACACGCCGCCTCATTCCATCAGCAACGAGGAGCTTGTCGAAAGCTTCAACCACTACGTCGAGCTCCACAACGCGGCTCACGCCGACGCCATTGCCTCGGGGGACATGCCGGCGCTACAACCCTCCTCCGCCGAGTTCATCGAAAAGGCCTCGGGCATCAAGGCTCGCTACGTTATCAACAAGGATGGCATTTTAGATCCGGAGCGGATGACGCCGCGCATCGCCGAACGAACCAATGAAGAACCCTCGGTGATGTGCGAAATGGCCGTTACCGCCTCTCGTGACGCTCTGGCTGCAGCAGGCATCACCGCATCAGACCTGGACGCCGTCATCTGCGCCGCGTCAAACATGCAACGAGCCTACCCCGCCATGGCCGTGGAGATACAGGCGGCCCTGAGTGCCCCTGGCTTTGCCTTTGATATGAACGTGGCCTGCAGCTCGGCAACCTTCGGACTTCAGCAGGCCCGGGATGCGATTCGCAGCGGCAGTGCCAAACATGTTTTGGTGGTCAACCCAGAGATCTGCACTGGTCACCTGAACTTTCGCGACAGAGATTCCCACTTCATCTTTGGCGATGTCTGCACGGCGATGGTGCTCAGCGATGCACCGACAACCCCTAACAGCTTCAGGGTCCTCGACAGCCGCCTGCAGACCATGTTCTCCAATAACATTCGCAATAACTTCGGCTTTCTAAACCGCGCCGACGAGAGCGGTGTTGGTGAACCGGACAAGCTTTTCGTCCAGGAAGGTCGCAAGGTATTCAAGGAAGTGTGCCCCGCCGTGGCGACGCAGATCAGCGACCAGTTGGATGCGTTGACGATCGCCACGGATAGCCTAAAACGTCTGTGGCTTCACCAGGCCAACCTCAACATGAACGTGCTCATTGCAAAGCGGGTGCTGGGGCGCGATGCCCAAGCGGAAGAGGCACCGGTGATTCTGGACGAGTACGCCAACACCAGTTCCGCCGGATCGGTGATTGCCTTCCACAAGTATCACGATGATTTCGAGCCCGGAGATCTGGGCGTGCTCTGCTCCTTCGGTGCCGGATACAGTATTGGCAGCGTTGTCTTGGAGCGGTGTTGAGAGAAGCCGATCCCCGCTGCGATGTAGTAGTTCAGACCTGATCTG
>DIYG01000045.1 GCA_002428935.1 Halieaceae bacterium UBA6060 | reverse complement strand
CTCCGACAACTCAACCACCCCGTCGACAACCGCCTCCACTTCCCCGTCAGGCTGCCAAAACACGCCGTTGTCGGGCAGGGGTACGGGAGCTCCAAACCAGGTATTTGCCAGACTCAGCTTCCCTTCCCGCTGCAAATCAGCCCACAGCGCTAGATAACTGGCCTCGGCTTCGCGAGTCGCACCATGCCACTGCAGCCAATCGGCCAGGGCTAAACGGATCTCGTACCGAGCAAGGACTTCCTCCCGGGGGACGATGGCCAGGAGACCCTCCATAAGCTCTCTACCGCGACTGCGCAGCGTGCGTTTGAGGTTTTCCAAACGCTCTCGATAAAGATCGAAGTCCACAGGGTCTTCCCGCTGGATCCGATCACGGCGCAAGGGGCCGAAGTCCTCCACCGGTTCGACGAGATCCTCTACCAGATACAGAGTCTTCAGCTGACTCATGGCGACATCGCGCTCACGTTGCCAGTCCGGGCTCTGACCCTCCGGGCGTAAGGACTCAAGGAGTTCCTCATGAAGCTGGTGAAGCTCAAGTAAGCGGCGGCGAAAATCATTGCCGTCTATACGCCTGCGAATAGCTTCTCGCTGCCAGCGAAGAAATTCTCGCACCGCAGACCAGCGCACCTCGGACCAGGGTGGACGACCCGCTCCATAGAGACGAAAGAAATATTCGTATCGCTCATCCAGCAACTGGAACTCGCCCCGTCGACGGTGGGCGGCGAGAATATCCCGTACCAACGGCCCCTGGGACGCGCTGTAAAGCCCGTCATTCACCCGGGTCAGGTGCAGCGCACGCTCCCGCGCCTTGAGGGCCGCCGCGTCATCACCGGTCAACTCCAGCGCCCGCCCCAACTCGTTCAGGGTTTCTGCCAGCGCGGGCGCGTAGGGACCCCGGGCTAGCTCCTCCTCACGAAGACGCGCCTCTAACTGACCTACCAGCTCTCTCGCCGCAACCCGTTGCTGGGGATCCGCAAGGCTCGCGTCCGCCGCCAGGCCCGGTGGTACTTCCTCGGGCCAAACCGCACCTGCGGCCACAAATCTTTTTCCATAGGGCTCCGCTCCGTGGGCGGGAAAGACCAGGAACAGCACGGCCATCGCCACGGGTAGGAGCGCGCGCGAGCTCGCGTTAAGCATGGGGGAAACGGAATACGGTTGTAAGGGCAGGTACCACATAGACCCGATATAATACTCATTTCCCGCCCAGGAACACGATCCACCCATCATGAGCAAGAAGCCGCGTCGCCCTATTCCGCGCTTTAACTGCCCGATCATCGAAACGCACTGCCATCTCGACTACCTGGACCAAGAGGCTTTGGCTCAGGAACTGTCAGCGGCGCGGGATTTGGGTATCGAACGCATTGTCACCATCGCCGTCAGTCCCGACAACCTTGCCACAGTGCGCGAGCTTGCGGCTGGCCAGGATCGGGTTTTTTGCACCCAGGGCATTCATCCCCACGAGGCTGAGTCCTATACGGACGCCGTAGAGGAAGCCATTCGCAACGCCGCCACGGATCCACGGGTGGTGGCCATCGGTGAGATCGGCCTGGACTATTACTATGATCACGCCGATCGCAAAATCCAGCGAGATGTGTTTCATCGCCAACTGAGCATTGCCAGCGACGTCAATCTGCCGGTGGTCATTCACAGTCGCGAAGCTGAGGCGGACACCCAGGCCATCCTTCGAGAGCATCTTCCAGCTTTACACCGTCGAGGCGTGGTCCACAGCTTCAGCTCCGACCTGGACCTGGCGAGCTTCGCCATCGACACGGGCTTTATGCTCGGCTTCAATGGCATGGTGACCTTTCCCAAGGCCGATAACGTCCGCGCAGCCGTAGCGATCTGTCCCCTGGATCGTCTCGTCCTCGAAACCGACGCGCCCTACCTCACTCCCGTGCCCTATCGTGGTCAGCGCAATGCGCCGCGGTTCCTACCGTTCATCGCCGAGCGCATCGCGGAGATCAAGGAAGTACCCGTGGAGCAGCTTCTTGAGCAGTGTCGCAGTAACAGCGAGCGATTGTTCTTCACCCCTCTCCACGAACAGGCCGCCTGATGTCCTACGCTATTGGTCAGCGCTGGATAAGCCACGCCGACACGGAGCTGGGTCTCGGGGTTGTGGTCGAGGAAGACCCGCGACGAGTCACCCTGCATTTCCCCGCCGTTGAAGAGGAGCGCACCTACGCCATCGCCAGCGCCCCCCTAACGCGATTAAAGCTTCGCGTCGGTGATCGCCTAAAGACCCGGGATGGTTACGAGGGCATCGTCCACGCGGTCCATGAAGAACAGGCGGTAGTGTTTTACGCCATGGAAGATGACGGTCGACGGATTGCGGAGCTGGATATCGATGACCGCATCGATCTGAGTACTCCCCGGCAGCGCCTGCTCGCGGGACAACTAGATGGTCAGGCCGCCTTTTCCCTGCGCCTCGAAACCTGCGAGCATCTGGATCGTCTCCAACGCAGCGGCCTGCGAGGTCTCCTCGGCTGCCGTACGGCCCTCCTTCCCCACCAGCTATACGTGGCGCAGGAGGTCAGTCGCCGGCACGCGCCCAGAGTGCTTTTGGCCGACGAGGTGGGTCTGGGCAAAACCATCGAAGCGGGAATGATTCTCCACCGCCAGCTCCTTAGCGGAGACACTCGTCGCGCTCTGGTTCTGGTACCGGCGTCACTGCAGTTTCAATGGTTGGTGGAGATGCGCCGGCGTTTCAATTTGCCCTTTGCCCTGCTGGATGAAAACCGCCTCGATCCCGAGTATCGCGAGGGCAACCCCTTTGACGAGGAACAACTGGTCCTGTGCCCCGTGGAACTGTTTGCCGAAGCCGAGGCTCGCGCCCTGGCGCTCAGCGCTTCCTGGGATCTGGTCATCGTCGATGAGGCGCACCGCTTCTCCCCGAACATCGACGCGACGCGCTATGCTTTTCTGGAAGCTCTAGCGGAACATAGCCCGGGGCTTTTGTTGCTCACCGCCACACCGGAGCAAGTCGGCCAGGAGGCGCATTTCCAACGCCTGGCGCTCCTCGATCCCGCACGCTTTCACAAGCTGGACAGTTTCATTGAGGAAGAGCGAGAGTACCGCCGCTGGAGTGACCTCCTTGATGCCGTCGACCGAGGAGATATCCCCGACACGTTACCAGAGGACATTCCCAGGGGCCTGTCTCCGCAGGAAACCACGGCGGCCCTCATTGATCGCTATGGCACAGGCCGGGTCCTGTTTCGCAACAGCCGCGCCGCCGTTGGAGGCTTTCCCAAACGTTCCCTGCACACCTACCCCCTGGCTCAACCCGAGACAGGGGAGCCGTGTTTTTCCGCCCTTTACCCAGACCGCGAGATGGAAGCCGAGGCGTGGCTGGGGGCTGACCCCAGGGTGGCCTGGCTGGTGGAAACCCTACGGGGGCTGCGACCGCAAAAAGTTCTGGTTATATGCGCTCACGCCGATACGGCCCTGGCCCTGGAGGCACATCTCCAGCTCCGTGCGGGAATCCGCTCGGCGGCCTTCCATGAAGGCCTCAGTCTGATTGAGCGAGACCGCGCCGCCGCCTACTTCGCCGAGGTGGAACAAGGCGCCCAAGCACTGATCTGCTCTGAGATCGGTGGCGAGGGGCGCAACTTCCAGTTTGCCCAGCACCTGGTTTTGTTTGACCTGCCGGGGCATCCCGATCAACTGGAGCAACGGATCGGCCGCCTGGACCGCATTGGCCAGCGCGAGGAAATTCATTTACACGTTCCCTTCCTGGAACGCTCCGCCCAGGAAACCCTTCTGCAGTGGTACCACGAAGGCATGAACTTGTTTCAAGCAAGTTGTTCCGCCGGCGATATGATCATGGGCCGCTTCGCCACGCAGCTCAACGCGCAGCTCCAGGAGCGCAATGAAGACTTTGAGCAGCTCCTCAGGCAGACACGAGACTTCACGGAGCAGACCCGCCAGGAGCTCCGCGACGGAAGAGACCGCCTGCTGGAGCGCAGCTCCTGCGACAAGGCCGCGGGAGAAGCTCTTGCGGATGCCATTCGCTCCATCGAGGATGGGGACACCTTGGGCGCTTATCTAGAGGACCTCTGCGCCGTCGCGGGTGTCGAGCACGATGAGCACAGTCCCCATACCGCCATTCTCCGCCCCGGTGAGCAAGAAGTGCTGGCCATCTTCCCCGAGCTGCCGGAAGACGGCTGCACGGTTACCGTGGAGCGAGACCTGGCCCTCCAGCGCGAGGACTGGCTATTCCTCGGTTGGGAACATCCCTGGCTTGAGGGCGCTATGGAGAGCGTACTGGGCAGCACCCTGGGACAAGCCAGTGTTGGCGCCATGACCCTGCGAGGGGTTCCCGCCGGATCTCGGCTGTACGAACTGGTGTTCACCGTATCCCTCAGCGCGCCCGCTCATTTGGGCATCCATCGCTATCTACCCCTGTCACCACAACGCCTGCTGGTCGACGCTCACGGTCGAGACCTGGAGAAACTGCTCAGCCATGCGGCGCTAAATGAGCGGTTTGAAAAGCTTCCCCGGGCTGCGGCGATCAAGATCGTGAAGCAACTTCGCAACGAAATCGAAGCGCGTATTGATGCGGCCGAAGCCCACGCCGAAACCGTTGTTGCCGAGCAAAGACAACGGGCGACAGAGGAGTACCGCCAGTATCTAAACGGTGAAATTGATCGTCTGGATGCGCTTCGAAAACTCAATCCGGCCGTAAGAAGCGAAGAAGTTGAGGCCGTTAGACAGCAATTAGAGGCCGGGGTAACCGCCCTTGGGGAGGCCCGAGCCTCCCTCCAGGGCGTGCGGCTGGTTCTGACGCGCTAGGAAACAGCGCCCGCGCTGCCGGCGGACACATGTTGACCGCCGTCCAAGACCAGTACGTGACCCGTAACAAAGGCGGAAGCTCTGGAGCAGAGATAGATCGCCGTGCCCGCCGCGTCCTCTGGTGTACCCAATCGCCCGCGAGGAATCGCTTTCACCATTTCCGCTTCGTGATCCAATAAATGAGAGGTCATCTTGCTGGGAAAGAAGCCCGGCGCAATGGCGTTGACATTGACATGGCTGGGAGCGAGATCCACGGCCAGCTGCTGCGTGAGATGGTGTACGGCGGCTTTACTTGCGGAGTAGGAGTAGTTTTGCAGGGGCGCGTAGCCCAACCCATTGATGGAGCCAATGTTGACAACACGAGCCGGATCCTCGGCCTGGGCCGCGGCTTTCAACCCCGGCAGCAATGCCTGAGTCAGGAAGAAAATGGACTTCACGTTCAGATCCATCACCTTGTCCCAGCCGTTTTCCGGAAACTCATCCAAGGGTGCACCCCAGGTTGCCCCGGCGTTGTTGAATAAGAAGTGTATTTCCGACTCTCGCGCCAGAAGATCTTTGGCGAAACGCCCAAGATCATCCGCGTCGGCGAGATTGGCAGCTAGGGCAATGCACTCACCGTGTTTGCTAAGTTCGTCCGCCGTGGCCTGCAAGGCGTCGGCGTTGCGAGCGGTGATATAGGTGCGCACCCCGGCTTCCACAAGCCCTCGAGAGATCATAGCGCCTATACCCCGAGATCCTCCCGTGACCACGGCCACCTTCCCGGCCAACTTGAACAGGTCTTCCATTATCTACTCCTCTTTTGTTGTAGCCCCTTGGGGCGATGGTGGTCGGTTCCAAATGTGAGAGTCTCGAAATCGCGATCACTCGAAACTGCGACAAGACTTGCAGCACTCAGCTTAATGCATGAATCAGATGCGCGCGCGTTTCCGCAGGGTCGATGACCGCGTCGATCTCCAGATGCGCCGCCGCCTCCAGGGCCTTACCTTTCTCATAGTGTTCCGCCACCAGGCGGTCAAAGAGCGCCTGTCGCTCGGCCCCTTCAGGAAGGGCATCGAGCTCCTTACGAAAGCCGAGTCGCACCGCTCCTTCCAGGCCCATCCCACCAAACTCGCCCGTCGGCCAGGAAATCGCGTAATCGGGAACCGCAAAACTGCCGCCCACCAGGGCCATGGCGCCGAGTCCGTAGGCTTTGCGCAGAAACACGGCCAAAAGTGGCACGCTTAGGGAAGCCGCGCGTTCAAACAAAGCGGCCATGCGATGGACCGCTCCCTGAGCCTCGCTATCGGGTCCGACCATGAAGCCGGGCGTATCCACCAGCGATACAACCGGGAGCCCGCAGCGATCGCAGAGACTCAAGAAACGGGTTGCCTTGTCGGCGGCTTCGCTGTCGACGGCGCCGCCTAACTGCTGACAGTCACTCGCCAGCACGCCCACTGCCCGTCCGTCGATACGAGCGAGCGCCGTAATCACACTGCGACCGTACACCCGCCCCAGTTCCGTGACGCTACCGCCGTCGAAGATGGTCTCAAGCACCTCGCGCACGGGATAACTCCAACGTCGATCCTCGGGAAGGGCCTCCCGCAAAACCGTTTGGTCCCGCACCTCGCCGGCGCCAGTGGAGCCCTGGAAGTACCAGAGCAGGCGCCGTGCCATCGCCGTGGCCGCAGTCTCATCCTCCACTAAAACATCGATAACCCCATTGCGGTACTGGACCGAAGCCGGACCTATCTCATCAGGACGAAATACTCCGAGTCCGCCACCCTCGATCATCGCTGGCCCCGCCATACCAATGCAGGATGATTGGGTCGCGATGCGTAGATCAGCCGCGCCAAACAACGCCGCATTGCCGGCAAAGCAGTAGCCATTGTTCACGGCGATACGGGGCTTACCGGTATTTAGCGCCGACCAGGTCGCAAACGTGGGAACATTGAGACCGGCAATCTGTGTCGTTACATCCGTATCGCCGGGTCTCCCTCCTCCCCCTTCCGTGTACATGACCACCGGCAGTTGCTGACGCTTGGCGATGCTGAGAAGGCGATCAATTTTGGCGTGGTGGAAAAAGCCCTGAGTGCCTGCAAGAACACTGTAGTCATAGACCAACACCGCAGCCCGCGCCGCAGCATCGTCAAAGTACTCCCCGTTAATTCGCGCCAGACCGGTGATTACGCCATCGGCGGCGGTTTCGCTTTGCAATTCCAGGTAATCGCGTCGGCGACGCTGGGCTGCGACGGCAAGGGCGCCGTATTCACTAAAACTGTCGGCATCGATAAGGTCTCGCAGATTTTCTCGTGCCGTGCGATAGCCTTTACGGTGGCGTCGCGCTACCGCCTCTGGTCGGCCGGAATCGTCACCGCGTTCGAGACGTTCTCGAAGCTCTCTTAGCTCTGGTCTTAGATTTTGCCCTAGCTCTGGTGTTAGATCTTGTCGATCCAAACCATCCTGAACTTCTTTTTTACTCATGGAGCGCCTCGGTCATTATCCCGTGGCGGATTCTAGCGACCGAGGAATTCTGGATCACGTTTTTCGAAGAATGCAGCCACCCCTTCCTGGGCATCCTCACTGCCGATGCAAATGCTCTGCATCGCCGCCTCCTGGGTGATCATCTCCGCCAGACTGTTTTCCGACGCCAAAGCCAGGGCTTTCTTGCTGAACTGCACCGCCAGGGGCGCTTTCGCCGCGAGCTCCCGGGCCCACTGCAGCGCGACCTCCGTCTCCTCACCGGGAGCCACCACCCGATTGCACAGACCCAGTTCCCGACAGCGCTCTGCACCGATCCGTTCACCCCCAAGGATGATTTCCAAAGCCCGCTTTCGTCCCACGGCCCGCAGCAATTGCCAGGTGGCACCACCATCAGGGATCAGGCCGATAGCTGCGAAAGCCTGATAGAGATAAGCGTCTTCCGCCATAACCACGAGATCACAGGCCATCATGTACGCGCTGCCGATTCCCGCCGCTGCACCGCGAACTTCGGCAATCCACAGCTTGCTGGACTCGCTAATGCCCATGACGCTGGGTTTGTATTCGCTTTTGAGGAGGTGTTCCGTGCTAGGGCCACGGTCCTCCGGATTACCGGCGAAGCCCTCGCCCAGATCCGCGCCGGCGGAAAAGGCCCGCCCCTCTCCCGTAAGCACAATCACGCGTAACCTGGGGTCGCCGTTCAACGCGTTCACCGCGTCCATCATCTCCCGACGCAAAACCCGATCAAAGCTGTTGAGCTTTTCCGGGCGGTTCATGATCAGGCGCGCGACTTTATCGTGATATTCAATACGTAGCGTTTCGTAGGGGGAATCACTCATGGAGATACCTCATTTCTGAATGACGGGGGCGAGCCTTTCAGGCAATGGCGCCCTGCTCCCGCAACGCTTGAATTTCCTGCGCCGCGAAGCCCATGGCCCCGAGTACATCTTGGGTGTCCGCACCGTTCGCCCGTGGACCGTGAGCTACGGTGCTCGGTGTTCGTGAGTAGCGCGGTGCCGGCGCCGGCTGAGAGACACCGTCGATTTCGATATACGCATCGCGCGCCTGGGCGGCGGGATGGGCGGCGGCCTCCGTAAAGCGCAGCACGGGTGCAAAACAAATGTCCGTACCTTCCATGAGTTCACACCACTCCTGGCGGGTTTTACCGCGCATAATCTGCGCCAAACGTTCTTTTTGTTCGGGCCAGCGTTGCGGATCGTTCTGCTCTGCAAAGTCTTCGTCGGATAGCTCGGCCTTATCGCGCAGAAGGGCGTAAAACTGCGGCTCGATGGAGCCCAGAGAAACATACTCACCATCGGCACACTCGTAGGTGTTGTAGTAATGAGTTGCGCCATCGAGCATGTTGGCTTCTCGCTGTTTAGCGTTCCACAGTCCTGCGGCGTGAAAGGTATGCATCATCCACATGAGCTGGGCGGCACCATCAACCATGGCCACATCAATCACCTGGCCTTGCCCCGAGCTGGAGGTTTCGAGTAAGGCCGCGAGGATGCCGTTCACCAGCAGCATGGCGCCACCACCGAAATCACCCACCAGATTCAAGGGAGGCAAAGGCCGGCCATCGCGCTCGCCATTGGCAAACAGGGCCCCGGTGAGCGCGATATAGTTGATGTCGTGGCCAGCGGCATTTGCCAGGGGGCCTTCTTGGCCCCAGCCGGTCATGCGCGCGAAGATCAAGCGGGGATTTCGCTGCAGGCAAACCTCAGGGCCAATGCCCAATTTTTCGCACACCCCGGGGCGGAAAGGATCGATGAGCACGTCGGCGTTTTCTACCATGCGCAACAGGGTTTCAACACCCCCGGCTTCTTTCAGATTGAGGACCACGGATTTCTTGCCGCGCCCGCTGATACTCTCAAGGGGCGAGGGCGCATCGGCAGCGGCGCGATCGACGCGAATCAGCTCCGCACCCTGATCCGCGAGCATCATACCGGCCATGGGCGCGGGGCCAATGCCCGCTAGCTCCAGGACGGTGTATCCATTAAGCGGCCCCATGGTGGCCCTCCTGCTCAGAAGTTGCGGGTGTTAAAGGGCTGGTAGTCATCGCCCAGGCAGTCGCGGCTGATGATGATCTTCATCACTTCAGAGCTACCGGCGTAGATGGTAGAGATTTTTGCGTCCGTAAACTGTCGACTAATGGGGTATTCGTCCATGTATCCGGCGCCGCCATGGAGCTGCACACCGATATCGGCAACCTTGACCTGCAGTTCGCTGGTTACGAGTTTGGCCTTCGCCGCATCGACGGCGGTCAGCTGATCCTCATTGAAGGCCGCCACGCATTGATCGACATAGTTCTGGGCGATATCCAATTCCGTGCGCATCTCCGCCAACTTGAACTGGGTGTTCTGAAAGGCCGCCAGGGGCTTTCCAAAGGCTTTTCGCTCTTTGACGTAGTCCGCCGTCAAGTCCCAGGAGAGCTGCGCCGAGGCCAGGTAGCCAACGGCGCCCATGAGTCGCTCTTCCGCAAGGCCTTCCATAAGGTAGTAGAAGCCCTTGTGGACCTCTCCGAGAACATTGGCTTTTGGTACCCGTACGTCGTTGAAAAACAACTCCGCCGTGTCCTGGGCTTTGAGGCCCATTTTGTCCAGATTACGACCGCGCTCGAAACCCTCCATACCCCGCTCAACGATAAACAGGGTCATGGCGTGGGGATTGTTTTCCGGATCCGTCTTTGCGGCCACAATAACCAAATCGGCATTGATACCGTTAGAAATGTAGGTTTTGGAGCCGTTGAGCACCCAGTGTTCGCCGTCTTCCGAGGCCGTGGTCCGCATGCCGGCCAAATCACTGCCGGCATCGGGCTCGGTCATAGCGATGGCCAGGATCGCTTCTCCCGTAACGCATTTGGGCAACAAACGCTGACACTGCTCCTCGTTCCCGAAGCGGGTGAGATAAGGGCCCACCAGGCGGCTGTGCAAGGAGTTGTACCAGTCTCCGGCCCTGGCGTAGCAGGTTTCCTCAATGATCACCTGTTCAAAGCGAAAATCGTTGTCGCCCATGCCGCCATACTTCTCTTCCGGCCAGACCATAAGAAAACCGCGCTCGCCGGCTTTTCGAAAGGCTTCCCGATCGACGATCCCCGCCTCTCTCCAGCCTTCCATGTGTGGCACAATTTCACTGCTCAGAAACTTCCGGTAGGCATCGCGAAACATCACCTGCTCTTCGGTAAACGTGCGCGGCAGCATGACACTCTCCTTGAGTTCATTAATCAGCCGCGCAGTATGGTGAGCGTCGCGAGGAGCAACAATGACTGCCATGGACAGAGAAATTGACTGCAGATGACAGGCTCACACCGCAGGGGCCCAGCGTCCCCGAAAGCCGGACATCCGGCGCTTTGGATGCGCCTTAGATGACGGTGAAGCCTTCCACGACCACCAAGGGCGCGGGGAAAATTTCCGTCTCCGTGCACTTTGTGCGGGCGGTGCTAAAACACGCCATCGGCGCCGGCATCGACCCCGTGGCGCTCCTGCGCCGCTATCGCATACCGCCGCGTCTGCTGCGCGAGGACCAGGCCCGGATTAGCGTGCAGCAATTCGCAGACCTCCAAACCGGAACCATGGTGGCCATGGGTGATGAAGCCCTGGGGTATACGGGTCGTCCCCTCCCCCTGGGCAGCTGGGACATGATGTGCCACGCGGTGATCACCTGCCAAACCCTGGGCCAGGCCTTACATCGTTACTGTCGTTTCTTTCAGCTTTTGGACGGTGGTTTCCCCATCATGCTGTCCACCGACGACGGCGACGTGCGCGTAATCATGGACCAGTCCGCCGTGGCCCGGGGTGACTATTTTGCAGAGTTGGGGTTTCTTATCACCCATCGTTTCGCCTGTTGGCTGGTGCAGGAGGAAATCCCCCTCCTGGAAGTCGACTTTACCCACCCCCGCAGCGCCCGCGCCGCGGACTATCGATTGATGTTCGTCGGCAATCCTGTGCGGTTCGAAAAGTCCCTTATCGCCATGCACATAGCAGGCTCCCTGATGGATAAACCCGTCACCCAGACTCCGGAATCCCTACGGCGCTATCTACGCCACCCCATGCTGCTTATGCTCACCACCAGCTTCAATTTCAGCTGGACCTCCCGGGTGCGGGAACAGCTGCGACGCGACCTCTTACATCTTGCCGAGTTAAAAGATGTGGCGCAGCATCTAGACCTGCACCCGCAAACCCTGCGCCGCCGCCTCGCCACCGAAGGCAGCACCTTCAAGCAGATCAAGAGTGATATTCGCCGCGATACGGCTCTACATTACCTGGGCAAACGGAGTCTTTCCGTAGAAGAAGTTGCCCATAGATCTGGCTTTTCGGAGGCCAGCGCATTTATCCGCGCCTTCAAAGGATGGACCGGCCTCACGCCCTATGCGTATCGCAAGGGTCTATGATTGTAGGGCCCGGTAATTGTAAGGCGCTGTGAATACCATGGGCGCCAGCAGATACACTGATACAACTCGATGCAAGGGAATTTTCTATCCATGCGCAGGCTGCTAAAAACCGTCGGAGTCGCCTACGGCATTTACCTAATGCTGTCTTTACTGGTGATACTTCCACTGCTCAATATCCTGCCTCCGCGCCTGGTCAAAGAACAGCTCCACAGAGAGCTTCGCGCGGAGCTTATTCTGTTCAACCCCTTCACCCTCGCTCTTGAGGCTCGAAATACAGAGCTTCTTGAACATGACGGTCATAGGCCTCTGGCCTTTCGCCAACTGCTGATCAATTTTTCTCTGGCGAGCCTTTGGGAACCGGGGATAGTGTTGGACGAGTTTCGCATCACGGATCTGGACGTACACGTACTGCGCTATAAGAGTGGCGAGTTTCACTTCGCGGACCTTCTGGCCTCTGACGATGAACCTGCGCCACCCCCCTCCGACAGCCCCGTTCCCGGCGTCACCGTTCGAGAGCTGCTTATCGATGCCCACACAATCACCTTCACGGATCGCACCCGCCCCGGCGGCTTTAGCACCGTACAAAGAGACTTTGCCCTACAAACACGTAACCTAACTACAGTTCCAGATCGCCAGGGAAATGGTGAACTCGAGTTGATCGGAGATGGCGGCGGCCGCGTCCGTTGGCGTGGGGAATTGGATCTCGCTGCGGGTATCAGTCACGGCGAACTGCAACTGGATCAGCTGGATCTCACCCACGCCTGGCGCTATCGGGCTGAGGATCTGGCCTTTGTCGCTAACAGCGCCCGCTTCGATGCGGTGCTCAAGTACAACGCAAACTGGTCCGAAGAGTTCGCCCTGACCCTAGGCGACAGCAGCCTGCGCCTACACACCGTGGACCTGTACCCAAAGGATCACGCTTCCTTGCCGGATACGCACATCGGTCTTGGAGAACTCACCGTTGACGGCATGGCCTTTGATCTTGCGGCGCAAACGCTGGAAATAAATGCCGTTAATCTCAGAGGCATAGACGTAGCCGGCTTCGACGAGGGCGATACCATCAGCCTCGAGCGTATGTTTGTGACGGCGGACCCGGAAAACGGACCGGACTCGCCCGAAGCTTCGCAAGGAGCATCCGTTGAGTCAGGCACCGATGACGAGTGGCAAATCACTGTCGCGAGAGTAAGCCTGGAAGAAAACCAGTTGGCCTGGCGTACCACCTATCTCGAGCCGGAGGTCATGACGATCTCGCCCCTTCGCGCTTCCTTCACAAACCTGCAGTGGCCTGCCCAAAGCCCGTCTTCCTTCGAGGGAGAACTCGCCATCAATGAGCTTTCGCGAGTCACCACCTCTGGCGCCATGAATCTTGGCTCGGGTGACGGTGAGCTGGAGCTCCGTCTCGAGTCCTGGCCCCTGCCCTGGATTAACCCCATCGTGCACCAACAGGCACACACCGATCTGCGTCGCGGCTCCCTGGAAATCCACACCCGGCTTCAGACCGAAGCTTTTGCACCGGAGAGCGCGCGCATTGACCTTACGGTGAATGACTTCGCCACGGAACTGCACGATACCGGTGAAGAGGCCTTTAGCCTCGCCTCTTTGAAAGTAAACAACACGACCCTGGATTTCCCCCAACAGATCGCCCGGGTGGAATCCATCGTCTTGCAACGCCCTGCGGGTTCCCTGCACATCCGTGAAGACGGCAGCATCAATATCAATGGCATCGTGCGTCAAAGCCCCGACACCGAAGACACGACAGAAGGCGTGGAGGAAGACAATGGCACAGAAGAAGGGATGACAAACGAAGAGGAAGAGAGTTGGCGAGTCATTCTATCGTCCCTCCAGCTTCAGGATGGTCGCCTGGACTTCGCCGATAACTCCCTACCTCTGCCCTTCAGAACCCTTATCGCCGATATCCAGGCAAACATCCGCGACCTGGATAGCGCCTCGGCCAAGCCCCTAAGCCTCGAGTTCAACGGCAGCGTCGATGGTTACGCGCCCGTCGTCATCGAGGGCAGGGGTTCACCCCTGGCAGATCAACAGGATGGTGAGCTGCGTCTCAGCTTTCGAGGAGTCGACATCGCCACCATGTCCCCGTACTCCGGCACCTACGCGGGGTACACCATCGATAGCGGAAGCTTAACCTTGGATCTACGTTATGCCCTGGAAGGACAACAACTGGATGGGCAAAACCACATTGTCATATCGCAGATGAAACTCGGCGAACCTGTGGAATCCGATCTGGCGGTGGAGGTACCCCTAAAGCTGGGTCTCGCCCTGCTCACCGATAGCGCCGGGGTCATCGATCTCTCCGTACCCGTTAGCGGCGATGTGGATGATCCGCAGTTTTCCCTGGGAAGCATCATCGGTAAGGCGCTGATGAATGTGCTCGTCAAAGCGGTTACCGCCCCCTTTAAGCTTCTCGCTGGTCTCGCAGGCAGTGAAGCCGATCTCGAAAACATCCCCTTCGCCCCCGGTAAAACCACCCTGGATGAAACGGGAACGGCCAGCCTCACGGCCCTGGCCAATGCCCTACAGCAAAGACCCCAGCTGCAACTGGGTATTGCCGGCGGTGCCGCACCTCAGGCCGATGGAGCCTTGATTCGCGAGGAGCTGCTGACCCAGGCCCTTGTCGACGAGGGCCTGGGTATTGACGCCATCACATCGAGAAATGAAGAATTCCATGCGGCCATCACCCGCCGTTTCCAGGCTTTGCCGACTAGCGCTTCCACAGACAGCGAGGGCGAGGCTGCACCGCTTCCGGATTTGGAGGGCCAGCGGCAGGCGGTCCTGGCGAGCATTGCCGTCCCCGCCGCTCGCTTACGTGATCTCGGCACGGAACGCGCTGCGACGGCGAAGCGAGAGCTGGTGACCGTAGGTGGTATCGATGCGGCTCGGATCGTTATCAGCTACGACGAAACCCTTCTCGTCGCCGGCGTAAAGATGGAGTTGGGTAACTAGCCTGGGAAACCAGATGCCCGTGGTACGGGGCACCAGGTGAGGAGTAGTCTGCAGGCCCAGCCTAGATCGGGTCTGCAGACACAGGTTTTAGATCGCATCATCGATGGACAAGGCGTCCTGAAGGGATCGCTTAACGAACTTGCCGTTGGCGTTGCGCGGCAGGGGGTCATCGAGGAGCCACAGGTAGCGCGGAACCTTGAACGGTGCGATGTAAGCTTTGCAGTGCTCCCGCAGCTCGTCTCCACTGAGGCTTTCGCCAGGCTTGAGATAGACCGCAGCGCCCACCTCCTCTCCCAGGCGTTCATCGGGAACGGCAAAAACAACGCACTCGGCCACGGCGTCATGGCGGAATAGCGCGTTCTCCACTTCAGCGCAATAAACGTTCTCCCCACCGCGCAGCACCATGTCTTTGGCGCGATCGACAAGATAGATAAACCCATCTTCATCGATGTAAGCGATATCACCCGTGTACAGCCAGCCATCCACAATGCTTTCCGCCGTGGCTTCCTCGCGATTGAGGTAGCCGCGAATAACCGGTGCTCCGCGGACCACCAGTTCGCCGATTTCTCCGGCGGGTAAGGCATTCCCTTCCGCATCGATACATTTCGCCTCAAAGGTCGGCATGGCCGGACCCACACTGGTCGGGCGGTCGAGGAAGAATTCTAGGGCCAGCGCCGCAATAATCCCGCAGGTCTCCGTCATGCCGTAACCCGTGTTGGGACGAGTCCCGGGCATGGCTTCAGGCACCTTGCCGACAAGATCAGGCTGCATGGCCGCTCCGCCACCACCAATGGTTTTTAGAGACGACGTGTCTCGCGCCTTGAAATCCGGGTGCAAAATAATCTCGCGCGTCATCATGGGTACGGCACTAAAGGCGGAGATCTTTTCTTCCTCGATGAGCCGAAGGGCTTCGGCTGCATCCCATTTGTACATGTGCACCAGCTTGCCGCCCGTCAAGGTAGTCACCTGCGCAACGCAATTGTTTGCCGTTACGTGAAACAAGGGGGTCGCAACCAGAGCGCGTACGGGCTCGTCACTACCCGGAGCCGGGGGTTCCGCGCCTGCAGCATAGGCCAGCGCGCGCGGTTGCACGCTGTTGATAAACGCCACATTCATGATGTTGGCGACGCAGCCGCGGTGGGTGAGTTGCGCACCCTTGGGTTTACCGGTGGTGCCCGAGGTATAAAAAATGCAGGCATCGGAATCCGTATCGATGGGGTCCTGAGACAGAGACTCATTCCCCGCCACAAGCGCTTCCCAAGGTTGTGCCCAGGCCGGAGTGTCCTCACCGGTACGCACTGCTATGACACTAAGATCGGGAAACTGATCGCGAAGCTCGTCGAAGCGCTCCAGGCGCTCCCGATCGGCAATCAACACTTTTGGAGCCGAATCTTCCAGGGCATAGGCCATTTCATGACCGACCCACCAGGCATTCATTCCTACAACCACGGCACCCATACCGGTGATGGCCCAGTAGGCCAGCATCCACTCAGGATAGTTGCGCATGGCAATTGCCACTCGATCACCGGGACCAACGCCCATGGACGCCAAGGACGCGGCCAAGGCGCCGACGATTCGATGAGCTTCCGCGTAGCTGATCCGCTCTTCCTGATACACCAGATAGTCGTTATCGCCATGTCCGGCTGTCATCAACCAAACATCGCGGAGAGAAGCCGGTGCGTGTTTGTAGCTAAGCACTTCGACACCACGGACCGGCGTCCGCTCAACTTCAAACATTTGCCCTGGTGAGGTGAGCTCACCCCAGGCGCGCTTTAATTCAGCGTACATACATTGCCTCTTTGTTATGACTAATGGGGCACAGGAAGGCCTACGCCTTACCGCTTGGGACAGCGAGCATAGCGGCACCGCTCACCGTGCACAATCCATTCTCCGCCGATACGGAAAAACGACATTGCAAGGACCGTAAGCGTACTGCACACTCGCCGCCTCACCTCAGCGCGGAATGACAGTATGAGCACCCAAACCCTGGATACCGCCTCCCTCGAAAGCTATCTCCGCGAGGCTTTGCCCGAGTTTTCCGGGACCCTCAGCGCAGAAAAATTCGCCGGCGGCCAATCCAACCCCACTTTCCTCCTCAGTGATGGCGAACGACGCTGGGTGCTGCGACGGAAGCCACCGGGTGAACTCCTGGCTTCCGCCCACGCCGTGGATCGGGAGTATCGGGTTTTAAAAGCCCTCCGCGACACGGATGTGCCCGTGGCGAAAACCTATCTCCTTTGCGAAGACGATGGGGTTATTGGCTCCATGTTCTATCTCATGGAGTATCTGGAAGGCCGGGTGTTCTGGGATCCAAAGCTCCCGGAGATAGACAGCAAGAACGAGCGAGCGGCCATGTACGAGGAGATGAATCGTGTACTGGCTGCATTGCACTCGGTGGATCCCGAGGCCGTGGGTCTCGGCGACTTTGGACGGCCGGGGAACTATTTCGAGCGCCAGGTGAACCGCTGGACCAAACAGTATCGGGCCTCGGAAACGGAGCACAGCGCGGCCATGGAGGCTCTCATCGCCTGGCTGCCAGAGAACATGCCCGAAGATGACGGACAGGTGAGCCTGGTCCACGGCGACTTCCGTCTCGACAACCTCATGTTCCACGCCACGGAGCCGAGAATCATCGGCGTCCTGGATTGGGAACTATCGACCCTGGGTCACCCCCTCGCCGACTTGTCCTACCAGGTCATGGCCTGGCAGCTGCCTGACACGGAAGGCATACGAGGCCTGGCCGGAGTCGATCGCAAAGCTCTGGGTCTACCCAGCGATGAAGAATACATCCAGCGCTATTGTGAAGGCACAGGTCGAACGGGCATTGAAAACTGGAACTTTTATCTCGTTTTCTGCTTCTTCCGTCTCGCGGCGATTCTTCAGGGGGTGAAGAAACGTGCCCTCATCGGCACGGCCTCCAGTGCCGAAGCGGAAGCCCGCGGAGCCATGGTCGAGCCCCTGGCGGAGCTCGGCTTACGCTACCTCAACGACGCCTAAAACCAGCTTAGAACCCGGCGGCCCATTCAAGCCGCCGAGCGCTGTTCTGGCCCCGGCGCCGGCTTACCCTTGAGGTCTTTCTTGGCTGCGGTTTTGCTGCTTGAGCGCGTGGTCTTCCGGCGCGCCCGCCCTTCACTTCGAGCCAGCCGCTGGGACCCAGTTTCACGCATCGCTTCTCGGTCTGCCCGGGTGGGCGCGGGCCGACGGCGGGATGCCCGCGGGCGGTGATATTCATCACCCTGAGGGCGCAGATCCCCGTACTCAAAGCGGTAGAGGATCTCTTCCATGGTTCGAGAGATCTTGGTGCAGGTGCGAATGGCTTCCACCGTAGGATAGGTAGATCGCTCCCCCGCCTCCATGAGGGAAACCAATTCCTTTTCCGACAGGTGCGAGAGAATCTTCGTCGGGTTGTACCAGCGGAAGCTGGGCACAATATTGATATCGCCGCTGTACTCCTGATCCATGAGCGCATGCACGCCATTCATCAGCATATTAAAGCGCGGCCAGGTGTCGCCCTGACGCTGGGCAATCCCACGGTAAAAATTCAAAACCTCGCGACCTACCCCGATACCCAACGCACCCAAAGCCCGGGACATTGCGCTGCGCTCTGCACCGCCGTTTAAGAACGGCGTGGCCACAGGGTTCACCATGCTCACGATGTAGTGATTGGTGCTGTACAGGCGGGACAAACGTTTCGCGGGCAGGTCATCGGCGATGCTGCCATCGACCCAACGGCGGGTCGGCAGATAGGGCTGTGATTCGCCATGGACGTTTTTTGCCATGAGCGTCACCGGGGGGAACACACCGGGCACAGCGCAGGATGCCATCACCGCGCTGCGAACAAACACGTTCGGCGAGGTTATGGCATTGAGAAGGCGCGAGCGTTGATGAGGCTCTGCGGGCGCAACGGTAATACTGATTTGCCGACCGGTCTTCTCATAGGCTTCCTGGAAAGTGAAATCCGGAATTAGCCGCGCGACGATCTGCTCCAGGTCTCCCACATCGATCTGCGGATTCGCGCCGAGGAACATGCGGGAGAAGACGCTCGCCTCTCG